>NZ_JBEZIH010000019.1:0-177631 GCF_040650935.1 Streptomyces sp. NPDC048565 | reverse complement strand
CAGGCCGCTCCACCACAAACGACCGCAAACGAGCAGCCTGACCACCCAACCCACCCGACCCACGACCCGACAACACAAACGGCACCACAGCAGGTGGCCGCCCGGAGTCCGCTTCACCGGTCTCAGGTTTCCTGCGTGCGGCGGTCGAGCCGGGCGGGACATCGCTGATGACCAGGTGACAGTTCGTGCCGCCCATT
The DNA here is from genome assembly GCF_040650935.1 of Streptomyces sp. NPDC048565. Lineage (NCBI taxonomy): Bacteria > Bacillati > Actinomycetota > Actinomycetes > Kitasatosporales > Streptomycetaceae > Streptomyces > Streptomyces sp. NPDC048565. Next base: position 177,434 of record NZ_JBEZIH010000019.1, on the reverse strand, counting down.
CCGAAGGAACTGACGCCGGCGATCAAGGGGCTGTCGGGTGCTTCCCACGGACCGAGGCCCCGCTGCACTCGAAGATTGAGCTCGTCCAGCGCGATCTCCGGGTTCGCCCGCTCGAAGTTGAGGCTGGCGGGAAGTTTGCGGTGGCGGATCGACATCGCCACTTTGATGAGGCCCGCGATCCCCGCGGCTGCCCCCAGATGTCCCAGATTCGTCTTGACCGATCCGACGGGCAGCGGTTGCGTTCGCGGCCGGGCGGAGCCGACGACGGCACCGAGCGCCGAGGCCTCCACAGGGTCGCCCGCGGGTGTTCCCGTTCCGTGCAACTCGACGTATTGGAGTTGTGTGGCGCTGACTCGAGCGCGCTCGTGAGCGCGGCGCAGGACGTCTCGTTGTGCGAGCTCGTCGGGCTGGGTCAGGGCGTGAGAGTTGCCGCCGTGATTCACCTCGCTCCCGAGAATCACGCACTGCGGGGTGTCACCGTCGGCCAGGGCGTCCTCGAGCCTCTTGAGTACGACCAGGCCGCCGCCTTCGCCCGGCACATAACCGTTCGCGCGGGCGTCGAAGGTGTAGCAGCGGCCGTCCGGTGACAGTGACCCCCAACGGTCTGCGATGTCCACGGACTCCGGCAGCAGGTTGAGCTGCACGCCGCCCGCGACGGCGAGGTCCGACTCACCGGTGAGCAGACTCCGGCAGGCCAGGTGAACGGCGACCAGCGACGAGGACTGGCCGCTGTCGACACCGACGCTGGGCCCGTGCGCATCCAGGAAGTGGGAGAGCCGGTTGGCGATGACCGCACGTTCGATGCCGGGGTAGGTGTGCTGGGTCGCCGCGGCGGAACCGTTGCGGTGCACGAGATGGGCGTAGTCGTCGGCGAAGGCACCTACGTAGACACCGAGTCGGCCGCCGCGCACGCTGTCGGGCACGATCCCCGCGTCCTCCAGCGCCTCCCACCCCAGTTCCAGCACGAGTCGCTGCTGCGGGTCGACGGACGCCGCCTCGCGGGCGGAGATACCGAAGAACTCGGCATCGAACTCGTCGACGGCGTCGAGGAACCCGCCCCAGGGGGGCGCGACCGTCCGGTCCGGGCCACGACGTCGGAGCGGGCGCTCGGTGATCGCATGACGTCCCTCAGCCAGGAGGCGCCACAACTGCCGAGGCCCGTCAGCGCCCGGGAAACGACAGGACGCACCAACCACCGCGATGTGGCCGCCTTGGGCCTGGACATCCACCCGGATCGTCCCCTTCCACGTTCGGATCGCGTCTTGCGAGGTCATGGCGGCGAGCGCCGGACACAGTGAGCCGCCACCGCCCCCCGGCGGGGTCCCGCCGGGGTGAGGGCCCGGCACGACCGGCGCGGCGTGATCCCACGGGTTGCGCCGTCGCCGGTCCACGAATTGGGATGAAATCCCGAGGGTGACCGTGCGGCAGGACGTGGTCGATCGCACGGCGGGAAAAACAGACCTGGAGAACGCTGCCGCGCGTACGGCACACGTTTGCCTCGTTCTCGGCCGTGGCACGTCGAATTCCCTCGGCCGGATTACCGTTCGGCCGGTATCAGTCGGTCAGGCCTGCGGAAAATCCCACCTGGTCGCGGACTCCCATCCGGGCATTCCCGCCCAGCCGTAGACCCGTTCGGGATTCAGCCGGAACACCGGGGCGCTCTGGCCGAAACGCGTGTGGACGCGACCCTCGCTCACCGAGAGTTCCCAGTCGTACTTCACCCGGACGCCTTCGGCGAGCACGTTGATGTCGTCGTCCCCGATCACTCGGGAGCAACTGCCCTCGATCATCACCACGTCCTCGCCGACCTGCAGGTTCACGGAGGCCCGCGGGTTGACCTTCAGAAATTCACCGCACCGGTTCTGACTGGAGAACCAGAAGGTGTTCCGCTGCCAGATACCCCACAGGGGCCTGCTGTGCGGGTGTCCGTCCGGGCTGGTGGTGACCAGCCAGTACGTGGACGTGGACTTGAGCAGATTCTCCGCCCAGCTCCACGGCTGTGTAGGTCCCGGCGCGGTCTGATTGAAGATGAATGCCGGCGTTCCCTTCGGCTCCTCCTTGTTCTTCAGCACCTCGGCAGTCATATTCCTGTCCCTTCGCTCGTCCGCTGTGGGCGACCAGCGAGACGCACCGGTCTGGCTTTCGAGGTTCATGCTCGCAGCGCGACTGCGGAACCGACACCCCAAAAGAACCGCGTGATCACCGGGCGGCGGCTAGGGGGGTTAGGGGGTGCCCGCGCCGACGTCGCAAGAGCATGGTTGTTCACGCGACCGCCCAGAGGCGGTCCTGATCGTGGTGCCGCCAAGCCTTTTCTGCGCAAGCTCTTTGCCGGACTGCCGGTCTCCGCAGACGCCTGCCACGTGTCCAGGCACGACAAGTCCGGGGTACGCCGGACCACTCCGGGGTTCCCCGGGCCACTGGGACAGACAGAGACAGATGGGGTTGCTCGTATGGAGAACGAGGACAAGCTTCGCCAGTATCTCAAGTTGGTCACGAGCGACCTCTACCAGGCTCGCCAGAAGATCACTGAGAGGGAGGCCCAGGACACCGAGCCGATCGCCATCGTCTCGATGGCCTGCCGCTTGCCCGGCGACGTCTGGTCGCCCGAGGACCTCTGGGAGCTGGTCGCCAGTGGAACCGACGCGATCGGCGACTCGCCGACCGACCGGGGCTGGGACATGGACAGCATCTACGACCCGGAGCCCGGCAAGCCCGGAAAGACGTACACCCGCGAGGGCGGATTCATGTCCGGCCTGGCCGACTTCGACGCGGATTTCTTCGGCATCTCCCCCCGCGAAGCCCTTGCCATGGACCCGCAGCAGCGGATCGTCCTTGAGGCCGCCTGGGAGTCGTTCGAGCGTGCCGGCATCGACCCGGCGACCCTCCGCGGCACCGAGACAGGTGTGTTCATCGGCTCGAACACCCATGACTACGTGCCGTTGACCGTCACGGCACCCCGCGAGGTCGACGGTTATCTGCTCCTGGGCAACGCGCCCAGCGTGCTCTCCGGGCGCGTCGCGTACACGTTCGGCTTCGAGGGCCCCGCTGTCACCGTCGACACCGCCTGTTCCTCTTCGCTGGTCGCGATGGACTACGCCATCCGGGCCCTGCGCCGCGGCGAGTCCACGATGGCTCTGGTCGGCGGCGTCGCGTCGATGTGCTCGCCCCTGGTCATGGTCGACTTCAGCCGACAGCGCGGGATCGCGCCCAACGGCCGGTGCAAGGCGTACGCGGACACCGCGGACGGCACCGGCTGGTCGGAGGGGGTCGGCCTGGTCCTGCTCGAACGGCTCTCCGACGCTCAGGCCAACGGCCACCCGGTGCTCGCCGTCATCCGTGGTTCGGCGATCAACCAGGACGGTGCCTCCAACGGCCTGACCGCTCCCAACGGCCCGGCCCAGCAACGGGTCATCCAGGCGGCACTGGCCGACGGCCGGGTTCCGATGGAGCAGGTCGACCTGATCGAAGGGCACGGCACCGGCACCCGGCTGGGCGACCCGATCGAGGCACAGGCCCTGCTGGCCACCTACGGCCGCAAGAAGAAGGACGGCGAGCCGCTGTGGCTGGGCTCGCTGAAGTCGAACGTGGGTCACACCCAGGCGGCCGCGGGCGTCGTCGGCGTGATCAAGACGGTGATGGCCATGCGCCACGGCGTCCTCCCCAAGACGCTGCACGTGGACGAGCCGACGCGCGAAGTGGACTGGTCGGCCGGCGGGGTCAAGGTGTTGGCGGAGAACCGCCCTTGGCCGGAGAACGAGTGGCCGCGCCGGGCAGGTGTGTCGTCGTTCGGCATGAGCGGTACCAACGCGCACGTCATCCTCGAACAGGCGCCCGCGCCGGAGACGGTCGAGGCCGAGCCGGTGACCGCGCAGCCGACCGCCCTGCCTTTCCTGCTCTCCGCCCGTACTCCGCAGGCCCTGGCCGGTCAGGCGGCGCGGCTGCGTGACTGGCTCGCCGACGAGGACGTCGCCCTGCCCGACGTCGCGAAGTCGCTCGCGCTGCACCGCGTGACGTTCGAGCACCGCGCCGCCGTGGTCGCGGGCACCAAGGAGCACCTGCTCGCGCAGCTCGACCTGCTGGCCGGCGGCGGCAGCAGTGCCACGGCGGTCGTCGGCACCGAGTACCGCGGTCTCACCGCGGTGATGTTCCCCGGACAGGGCTCGCAGCGCACCGGCATGGGAGCACAACTCGCGGCCGCGTTCCCCGTCTTCGCCACCGCGTACTCGGAGGTGCTGGGGTGGCTCGACCCCGACCTGCCGCAGATCATCGCTGAGGGCGGCCCGACGCTGGACCGGCCCGAGTACGCGCATCCCGCGCTGTTCGCGATCGAGGTGGCGCTGTACCGCCTGGTCGAGTCGTGGGGTCTGCGGCCCGACCACCTGCTCGGTCAGTCCTGCGGGGACATCGCGGCGGCGCACGTCGCGGGTGTGCTGTCGCTCGAGGACGCGGCCACCATGGTCACCGCCCGAGCACGGCTGATCCAGACCTCGGCCGCCGGTGTGATGGCCTCGGTCGCGGCCGGCGCCGACGTGGTGGAGCCGGTCATCGCCGACATCGAGGGCGTTTCGCTCGCCGGTATCAACAGCCCGAGCTCAGTCACCCTCTCGGGGCTGGAGGGCCCGGTCGAGGAGGCTCTGGCGCGACTGTCCGAGCTCGGCCACGCGGGCCGCACGCTGCGGGTCGGCGTCGCGGGCCACTCGGTCACGATGGAACCGATCCAGGCCCAGTTCCGGGCCGTGGTGGAGACGTTGACCTACTCGGCCCCGACCATCCCGATGGTGGTGCCCGCCGAGGTGCTGTGCACCCCTGAGTTCTGGGTCCGGCAGATGCGCGAACCGGTGGACCTCGTCGGCGGCGTGGCCCGGCTGCGCGAGCGCGGCGTCAGCCGAATCATCGAACTGTCGCCGGCCACGTCAATGAGCGGCCACGTACGCAAATGCTACGGCGACGACCCGGTGGTGGTCACCCCGTCCCTCCGCAGTCGGCGCGACGAGGTGGAATGCATCGCCGTGGCGATGGCCACCCTGCACGCCGCCGGCGTCGAGGTGGACTGGGCGGCCTTCTTCGCCGGCACCGGCGCGCAACGCGTCGACCTGCCCACCTACGCGTTCCAGCACGAACGCTTCTGGCTCGAGACCAGCCACGTCGGAGGGCACGACCTCAGCTCGATCGGCCTGCGCTCGGTGGACGCTCCGCTCCTGGGTGCCGGCGTCTCGCTCGCCAACGACGGCGGCTTCCTGTGCACCGGCCGGCTGTCGCTCTCCACCCAGCCCTGGCTTGCCGACCACGCCCTGTTCGGCCGCACCCTGCTGCCCGGCACCGCATTCGTCGAGTTCGCGCTGCGCGCGGCGGACCAGGTCGGCTGTGAGCTGGTCGAGGACCTGACCATCGAGGCCCCGCTGCTGCTGGAGCGAGGCGGCGTGGCGCTGCAGATCGTGGTCGGCGAGCCGGAGGAGTCCACCGGCCGACGGTCGATCACCATCTGGTCTCAGCAGCAGGACCCGGACTCCCCCGACATCGACGCGGCCTGGACACGGCACGCCAGCGGCTTCGTCTCGGGGACCGCAGGTATGAGCCGCGACGACATCGAGCTGGCCGAGTGGCCACCCGCCGGTGTCGAGGAAGTCGAGCTCGGCGATCTTTACGAGACCTTCGCCGCGGCCGGGTACGCCTACGGGCCGGTGTTCCGCGGCCTGAAGGCCGCCTGGCTGCGTGACGGGGAAGTATTCGCCGAGGTGGCTCTGCCCGAGCACGTGGGCGACGCCGGCGCGTACGGCATGCACCCCGCCCTGCTGGACGCCGCGCTTCAGGCGGTCGCGGTCACCGGCACCACCCAGGGTGCCGTCCCCTTCGTGTGGTCGGGCGTGCGGCTGTACGCCGTCGGTGCTTCCACGCTGCGCGTACGGCTGACTCCGGTGGGGACCGACACCGTGGCACTGCTGGTCGCCGACGTGACCGGCCGCACGGTGCTGTCCGTCGACTCGCTGACCTTGCGGTCCGCCACCGCGGAACAGATCGCCGGGAGTGCTCCGCAGGCCAACGACTCCCTCTACGAGATCAGGTGGACCTCCGCGGGTGAGGCCGCGGCCGCGTCGCCCACCGGCTGGGCGAACCTGGGCGGCGGCGCGCCCACGACAGGCACGGCGTACGAGGGCTTGGCGGCGCTGCAGGCCGCCCTCGACGCCGGGGGCGAGGTGCCCGCCGTGGTGCTGGCCGCTCACGGTGACGACCACGGCCACGATGTGGCCGCGAACGTGCACTCAGGTGTCAACCAGATGCTCGAACTGCTTCGCCACTGGCTGGCCGACGAACGGCTGGCCACCTCACGGCTGGTGCTGGTCACCCGGGGCGCGCTGGCCACGTACGAGGGTGAACACGTACGTGACCTGACCGGCGCGGCCCTGCACGGTCTGTTCCGTTCGGCGCGCGCCGAGAACCCGGGCCGGCTCGTCCAGGTCGACCTCGCGCCCGGCGAGCCCGACTCGGCCGTGGTGGCGGCGCTCGACACCGGGGAGGACGAGGTCGCCGTACGCGCGGGCACGGTCCTGGTGCCGCGCCTGGTCAAGGTCTCCTCCTCGACGACGCTCGCCGTGCCGGCGGAGTCGGCCGCCTGGCGCCTGTCCGCCCCCCGCCCCGGCACGTTCGACGGGCTCGCCCTGATCGATTCACCGGAGGCGGTCGCCCCCCTGGCCGAGGGTGAGGTGCGGGTGGCCGTCCGAGCCGCCGGCGTGAACTTCCGGGACGTCATGTCCACCCTGGGCCTGGTCCGCGGTCAGGAAGTGCTCGGCGGCGAGGCGGCCGGCGTGGTGACCGAGGTCGGCCCGGGAGTCGTCGGTCTCAAGCCAGGGGACCGGGTGATGGGCCTGTTCTTCGGGCCGTTCGGGCCTGTGGCCGTGGGTGAACACCGGATGGTGGTACCGATACCTGACGGGTGGTCGTATCTGCAGGCCGCGACCGTCCCGATCACCTACCTGACCGCGTACTTCGGGCTCGTCGACGTGGCCGGCCTGCAACCCGGCGAGTCCGTGCTCATCCACGCCGCCGCCGGTGGCGTCGGCATAGCGGCCGTGCAGTTGGCCGCCCATCTGGGCGCCGAGGTCTTCGCCACCGCCGGCCCCGCCAAGTGGGCGGCCGTTCGCGAGCTGGGCATCCCCCGCGAACGCATCTCGAACTCCCGCACCGCACAGTTCGAATCCGATCTGCTCGGCGCCACCGACGGCCGCGGCGTCGACGTGGTCCTCAACTCGCTCACCAACGAGCTCGTGGACGCCTCGCTACGACTGCTGCCGCGCGGCGGCCGGTTCGTCGAGATGGGCAAGACCGACATCCGCGACGCCGACTGGGCGGCCGAGACGTTCCCCGGTGTGCGCTATCAGGCGTTCGACCTGCTCGAGGTAGCACCCGAACGGGTCCACGAGATGCTGGTCGAGCTGCTGGACCTGTTCGGCCGTGGCGTTCTCACCCTGCCTCCGACCACCACCTGGGACGTCCGCCGGGCCCCCGACGCGTTGAGGTTCCTCAGCCAGGCCCGGCACATCGGCAAGATCGCCCTGACCGTCCCGGTGCCCCTCGATCCAGCCGGGACCGTGCTTGTGACCGGCGCCTCCGGCGCACTGGGCGGCCTGGTCGCCCGGCACCTGGTCGCCGAGCACGGCGTACGCAACCTCGTGCTGGCGAGCCGGCGCGGCCCGGACGCCCCCGGCGCCCCCGAGTTGGCCGCCGAGTTGACCGAGCTCGGCGCCTCGGTGACGGCTGTTGCCTGTGACGTCTCCCACCGCGAATCGCTGCTCGGCGTGCTGGCCGCGATCCCCGCCGCGCATCCGCTGACCGCGGTTGTGCACATCGCGGGTACCAGTGACGACGGCGTCGTCGGCTCGCTGACGACCGAGCAGGTCGACACCGTGTTGCGGCCCAAGGTGGACGCCGGTTGGCTCCTCCACGAGCTGACCCAGGACCTCGACCTCTCCGCCTTCGTGCTGTTCTCCTCCGCCGTCGGGGCATTCGGCGCGCCGGGCCAGGCCAATTACGCCGCCGCCAACGCGTTCCTGGACGCTCTTGCCCGGCACCGCCGCGCGTCGGGGCTGCCCGCCGTCTCGCTCGACTGGGGCCTCTGGCAGACCACGAGCCACATGACGACCTCCCTGCAGGAGGCCGACTGGGAACGGATGGCACGCGCCGGTATCAAGGCGATGTCCGACGAGGAAGGCCTTGCCCTCTTCGACGCGGCCCTCACCGTCGGCGCCCCGGTGGTGCTACCGGTCCGGCTCGACCTGGCGGCGTTCCGCGGGGATGTGCCGGCCCTGCTGCGCAACCTGGTCCCGGGGCGGGTGCGGCGTACCGCCGTGGCGAGTGGCGGCGGTGACGGCTCGTGGACCCGCCGTCTACTCGCCCGGCCGCCGGCCGCCCGGCACCGGATCGTGCTGGAGGCTCTCGCCGCCGAGACGGCGGCCGTGCTCGGGCACTCGTCGGCGTCGAAACTCTCGCCGGACCGGACCTTCAAGGACACCGGCTTCGACTCGCTGGCCTCTGTGGAGCTGCGCAACCGGATCACCGCGCTCACCGGCCTGCGGCTGCCGGCGACAGTCGTCTTCGACCACCCGGACCTCACTTCGCTGACCGACTACGTGCTCGGCGAGGTGGTCAGCGCCGGCTCCTCCGCCCCGGCGGCACCCGCGACCGTGACGGCGGACACCGGTGGCGACGCGATCGCCATCGTCGGCATGGCCTGCCGCTACGGCGGCGGGATCGACTCGCCTGAGGCGTTGTGGGCGCTGGTCGAGGAGGGCCGGGACGCCGCCACGGAGTTCCCGTCCGACCGTGGCTGGAACCTGGCCGAGCTGTTCGATCCCGAGCCCGGCCGCTCGGGCACGACCAACGCCCGGGCGGCCGGATTCCTGCCCGGCGCGACCGAGTTCGATCCCGATTTCTTCGGCATCTCACCTCGTGAGGCCACCGCGATGGACCCGCAGCAACGTCTGTTGCTCGAGTCGGCGTGGGAGGCGTTCGAGCGTGCCGGTATCGACCCGTTGGCGCTGCGCGGCACGAAGACCGGCGTGTTCGTCGGCCTCAGCGCCCATGACTACAGCAACTTGCTCGCGCTCGAATCGCGCGGTCTCGACGGCCATCTGCTGACAGGAACGGCGCCCAGTGTGGCATCGGGCCGTATCTCCTACGAGTTCGGCCTGGAAGGCCCCGCGCTGACGGTCGACACCGCCTGTTCGTCCTCGCTGACCACGCTGCACATGGCGGCCCAGGCGCTGCGGACCGGTGAGTCCGACCTCGCGCTGGCCGGCGGTGTGGCCGTGATGTCCACACCTGTGGTGTTCCAGGAGTTCGCGCTGCAGGGCGGCCTCTCCGCGGACGGTCGCTGCCGGGCGTTCGGCGCGGGCGCGGACGGCACCGGCTGGGCCGAGGGCGTCGGGCTGCTCGTACTGGAGCGCTTGTCGGACGCCCGCCGCAACGGCCACCAGGTCCTCGCGGTGGTGAAGGGCTCCGCGGTGAACCAGGACGGCGCCTCCAACGGGTTGACCGCGCCCAACGGCCGCTCGCAGCAGCGGGTGATCCGAGAGGCGCTGGCCAATGCCGGTGTCTCCGCCGCCGAGGTGGACGTCGTGGAGGGACACGGCACCGGCACCAGGCTCGGCGACCCGATCGAGGTGCAGGCACTACTGGCGACGTACGGGCGGGAGCACACCGAGGAAAGCCCGCTCTGGCTCGGCTCCCTGAAATCGAACCTGGGCCACGCGCAGGCGGCTGCCGGTGTGGCCGGGGTGATCAAGACGGTCCAAGCGCTGCGGCACGGCCTGCTGCCCCGGACATTGAACGCCGAGGAGCCCACCTCGCACGTGGACTGGTCGGACGGTGCCGTGAAGCTGCTGACCACGGCACAGCAGTGGCCGGAGCGCGACCGGCCCCGGCTCGGCGCCGTCTCCGCGTTCGGAATCAGCGGTACCAACGTGCACATGGTGCTGGAACAGGCACCGGAGCCCGGCGAGTTGCCCGCTCCGCCCGCCCCCGATCGGGTGCTCGCACAGTCCGTCAGGCCGTTCGTCCTCTCGGCACGCGGCGCGGCGGCACTGCGCGGTCAGGCAGCCAGGCTCAGCGCCTACCTCGCCGAGCACCCGGAGGTGGACTTCGACGCGCTCGGCCGCTCGCTCGGCGGCCGGGCCACACTGGAGCACCGGGCCGTGGTGCTCGCCGAGAACCTGGACACGCTGACCGCAGGGCTCACGGCGATCGCCGCCGGCACGACGGACTCCACCGAGGACGTCGTGCTGGGCCATGGCGGTGACCCGGCCCAACCGGTCTTCGTCTTCGCAGGTCAAGGTGGCCAGTGGAGTGGCATGGCGCTCGACCTGTGGAACACCAGCCCGCTGTTCGCCGCCTCCATGACCGAGTGCGACGCGGCGCTGGCCGCGCACGTCGACTGGAACGGCGCCACACTGTCGGACGTCCTCACCGGCACTCCGGGCGCGCCGAGCCTGGACCGGGTGGACGTGGTCCAGCCCGCGCTGTTCGCGGTGATGGTGTCCCTGGCCCGGCTGTGGCGGTCGCTCGGGGTCGAGCCGGCAGCAGTGGTCGGTCACTCCCAGGGCGAGATCGCGGCGGCCGTGGTGGCCGGTGTCCTCACACCGGCCGACGGCGCCCGCGTCGCCGGGCTGCGCTCGCGCCTGATCGCCGGCCTGGCCGAGCGCGGCGGGATGGGCTGGATCGGCCTGCCGGTGGCCCGGGTCCAGGAACGACTCGTCGACCACCCGGGGCTCGGCGTCGCCGCGGTCAACGGGCCGCGGTCGGTGGTTGTCTCCGGCGACGCCGACGAACTGCGGAGCCTGTGCGCGGCGCTCGCGGCCGAGGAGGTCCCGGTGCGCACGCTCCTGGTCGACTACGCGTCGCACTCGCCCGCGGTGGAGGAGCTGCGAGCCGAACTCGTCGACGCGCTGGCCGCCATCGTGCCCGCTGAGGCAGAAGTGCCGTTCTACTCCACGGTCACCGGCGGGCGGGTCGACGGCACCGAACTGGACGCCGACTACTGGTACCGCAATCTTCGGGAGACGGTGCGGTTCAGCGCGGCCGTCGAGGCTCTTCTGGACGACGGGCACAGCCGCTTCGTGGAGCTCAGCGCGCACCCGGCCCTCGTCGACGCGGTCGAGGCTGTCGCCGAGGACCGAAACGTCGAGGTCGCCGCCTCGTGGTCGTTGCGGCGCGACGGCGGTGACGTCGCGTTCACCCGCTCCCTGGCCACGGCCTTCGTGCACGGGGCAACGGTCCGCTGGGGGAAGGCGTTTCCCGCCGGAGGGCGGATCGACCTGCCCACTTACGCGTTCCAGCACCGCCGGTTGTGGGTCGAGCCCGCCGGTGCGGTGACCGCGAGTGCCGCCGACTTGGGGCTGGCGTCCGCCGATCACCCTCTGCTGGGCGCCGCCGTGGAACGCGCCGGCGAGGACCAGGTGCTCTTCACCGGCAGGTGGTCGCTGGCGACCCAGCCGTGGCTGGCCGATCACGTCGTGCTCGGTACCCTCCTGCTGCCTGGAGCCGCCTTCGTCGAGCTGGTCACCCACGCCGGGCGTCACGTCGACTGCGCCCGCCTGGAAGAGCTGGCCTTCCAGGCGCCGCTGGTGCTGTCGGAGAGGTCGGGTGTGGCGGTGCAGGTCGCGGTCGGCGCTGCCGACTCCACCGGCCGGCGTTCGGTCACGGTGCACTCACGGCGCACCGAGTCCGGCACCGACAGCAGGTGGATCCTGCACGCGGAAGGCACGCTCGCCCCTGTCGGTACCGGCCCGGTGCCGGGCAGTCCGACGGCCTGGCCGCCGGCCGGTGCGGAGGAGGTCGATGTGGCCGATGTCTATGCCCGGCTCGCCGAGCGCGGATACGCCTACGGGCCTGCCTTCGCCGGGATCCGTGCGCTGTGGCGGGACGGCGAGAACATGTACGGCGAGGTCGCGCTGCCGAATACGGTCCGTGCCGAGGCCGGGCGGTTCGGCCTGCACCCGGCGCTCCTGGACGCCGCCCTGCAGGTGCCGGTCGCCGGACTGATCGACAGCGAGAGTGAGGCGGTGATGCCGTTCTCCTGGAACGGCATCACCGTGCACACCCGGGGAGCGAGCTCGCTGCGGGTCGCTTTCCGGCGCAAGGGCCCTGACTCCTCCACGATGCTCCTCACCGACGGCGCGGGCGAGCCCGTCGCCTCGTTCGACTCCATCGTCGCGAGGCCGGTCAGTCGTGCACAGCTGCGGAGCGCCGTGGACGGCGCGGGCGACAAGAACGTCAACGACGAGAGCTACCGCGTCACGTGGCGGGCGCTGCCCAGCGGCCCGCGCACGCCGATCGTCGGTACCTGGCTGGCGGTGGTCGCCGAGGGGCAGCCGGCCGATGGCTGGGCCGCGGAAACCGTGCGCCGCCTCGCTGCCCACGCGCCCGGCCTGGTGACCTGGACCGTTCCGTGCGGGAACCTCGACCGGGCGGCGCTGGCCCAGCGGCTCGGCGAGCTCGCGGCGGACGGCACGAGCCCGGTCGGGGTGCTGTCGCTGCTGGCCGAGGACGAGATGCCGTGCGAAGAGTCGTCAGCGCTGCCGCAAGGTCTCGCGGGCACGGTGGTGCTCACCCAGGCGCTGCTCGACGCCGGGCTCGACGCCCCGGTCTGGGCGGTGACCCAGGGCGCGGTGGCGGCCGGTCCCCAGGACCGCGTCGGCTCGCCCACCCAGGCGCTGGTCTGGGGTTTCGGACGTGTCGCAGGCCTTGAACACCCGCGGCTCTGGGGCGGCCTGATCGATCTGCCGGAGACGGTGGACGACCAGGCGGTCGCCGAACTGGCCGGTGTCCTCGCGGGCAACGGCGAGAACGAGGTCGCCGTACGGTCCCAGGCCGTCCTGGCCCGCCGTCTGGTCAGAGCGGCAGCGCCCGAGCAGGAGCCGTCCGAGTGGCGGCCGAGCGGTACCGTGCTCGTGACGGGCGGCACGGGCGGCCTTGGTGCCGAAGTGGCCCGCCGGCTGGCCGACCGCGGTGCCGAACATCTGGTGCTTGCCAGCCGCAGCGGCGCAGACGCGGCCGGGGCCCGGCGACTGGTCGACGAACTGGCTGCCAGGGGCGTCTCGGTCTCGGTGACGGCCTGCGATGTCACAGACCGGGCCGCCGTGACCGAACTGCTGGCCTCCGTTCCCGCCGAGCTCCCGCTGACCGCGGTCGTACATGCGGCGGGCAGCCTCGACGGCGGATCGATCGCCGACACGACGCTGACCGAGTTCGGCGACATCTTGGCTGCCAAGGTGCTCGGTGCGGCGCACCTCGACGAGCTGCTCGACCACGACAGCATCCAGACGGTGCTGCTGTTCGGTTCCATCTCGGCGACCTGGGGTGTCGGCAACCAGTCCGCGTACTCGGCTGCCAACGCGTACCTCGACGCTCTGGCTCGGGAGCGGCACGACCGGGGCGGCCACACCATCTCGGTGGCGTGGGGCCCGTGGGAGGCCGGAATGCTGACCGAGGACGCGGAGATGGCCGACTCGCTGCGCCGCGGGGGTCTGCCCCTGCTGCCGGTCGACTTCGGACTGGCGACCCTGGACCGGATCGTCGCCGAGGACGAGCCCTGCCCGGTCGTGGCACGAGTCGAATGGGCCCGGTTCCACTCCCGCTTCACCTCGCTGCGGCCCAGCCCGCTGCTGGCCGACCTGCCGGATGTTCGCCAGCTGCCGACGGCGGAGTCCCAGACCTCGGTCGAACGCGGCGCGGCCCTGATCGAGAAGCTCACCGCGCTGCCCGAGGAGGATCGGGAACCGGCCGTGCTCGATCTGGTCTGCTCGCACGTCGCGGCCGTGCTCGGCCACGACTCTCCGGAGGAGATCGATCGCAGGCGGGCTTTCAAGGACGTCGGCTTCGACTCGCTGATCGCCGTCCAGCTGCGCAACCGGCTCAATGCGGCAACCGGGTTGCGGCTGCCGGTGACGCTGGTCTTCGACTACCCGAATCCGACGAGCCTTGCCTCGTACCTGCGCTCCGAGGTGGCCGCCAGTGTGCCATCGCCGACGGACGCGGCACTGGCCGAGTTCGACCGGCTGGAGGCATCGCTGTCCGCGCTGCCGACCGGGGAGACGGAAGTGCGCGACATCCTCGTCAGCCGGGCGCGCGACCTGCTCAGCCGGCTGTCGGGCCCGACGCAGGACGCGAGCGCCGAGGGCGACGTGGCGTTGCTGACGGCGGCCTCCGACGACGAACTGTTCAGCTTCATCAACACGCAGCTCGGCCGCCAGGACGAGTGATCCGGGTACACACAGGGGACTTGCCGCGGCGCCGGACGAGAGGTCGAGGAGCAGATGGACGACAACGAGCACAAACTGCGGCGCTACCTGAATCTCGTCACGGCAGACCTCGTGCGGGCCCGCAAGCGGTCGGAGGAGCTTGAGCGGCGGGTCGACGAGCCGATCGCGATCGTCGGCATGGCCTGCCGCTATCCGGGCGGCGTCCGCTCACCGGAAGACCTGTGGGAGCTGGCGGTCACCGGGCGGGACGCGATCACCCCGTTCCCCCACGACCGGGGCTGGGACCTCGACTCGCTCTACGATCCCGATCCGGATCACCCGGGCACCAGCTACACCCAGCAGGGCGGCTTCCTGACCGACGTCGCGGACTTCGACGCGCAGTTCTGGGGCATCTCGCCCCGTGAGGCCACCGCGATGGATCCACAGCAGCGACTGCTGCTGGAGACATCGTGGCAGGCCCTCGAAAGGGCTCGGATCGATCCGCGCTCGCTGCACGGCAGCGAGACCGGGGTGTTCGTGGGCCCGAGTGTGACCGACTACGCGGCCCTGCTGGCGCGCTACCCGACCGGGTTCGAGGGGCTCCTGCTCGGCGGCCTGGCAGGAGCCATCATCTCAGGCCGGATCTCCTACCTTCTGGGGCTGGAGGGCCCGGCCGTGACCATCGACACAGGTTGTTCCTCGTCGCTCACCGCCCTGCACCTCGCGGCGGGAGCGCTGCGCGCCGGAGACTGCTCACTCGCCCTGGTCGGTGGCGTTTCCGTGTTGCCCACGCCGGGCCCGTTCGTCGAGTTCAGCACCCAGCGCGGGCTCGCTCCTGACGGCCGGTGCAAGTCCTTCGGCGATGCCGCGGACGGTACGTCCTGGGCCGAGGGCGTCGGCATGGTCGTGGTCGAGCGGCTTTCCGACGCCCGGCGCCGCGGGCACCCGGTCCTGGCAGTGCTGCGCGGCTCGGCCATCAACCAGGACGGGGCGTCGAACGGGCTGACCGCACCGAGTGGCCCGTCCCAGCAGCGGGTGATCCGCCGTGCGCTGGCTGCGGCCGGGCTCAAGTCCCGCGACATCGACGCCGTCGAGGCACACGGCACCGGCACGACACTGGGCGACCCGATCGAGGCCCAGGCACTGCTGGCCACGTACGGGCGTGACAGGCAGCCTGGTCGTCCGCTGTTCCTGGGGTCGCTCAAGTCCAACCTGGGCCACAGCCAGTCCGCCGCCGGAGTGGGCGGTCTGATCAAGACGGTGATGTCGCTCCGGCACGGCACACTGGCACCGACGCTGCACGCCGACCCACCGTCCACGGAGGTCGACTGGACGGCCGGCGACATCGAACTCCTGCAGGAGTCGCGGTCGTGGCCGGAGACGGAGGACCGGCCACGGCGTGCGGCAGTCTCCGCCTTCGGTATCGGCGGCACCAACGCGCACGTCATTCTCGAGGCGGTGCCCGAGGACGACGCCGGACGGGAGGGCGACGGCGTCGCGCACCGCACGCTCACGGCCGTTCCCTGGTCGGTCTCCGGCCGCACCGCGGCCGCGATGCGCGCCCAGGCCGCGCGGCTGGCCACCTTCCTGACGAACCGGGCTGAGCCGGCCGACCCCACCGACGTCGGATACTCCTTGGCCACCACGCGCGCCGCCCTGGACAACCGCGGCGTCATCGTGGCCGCCGATCGGGACGAGCTGCTCGCCGGGCTCGGCGCACTCGCCGGCGGCACACCGCATGCCGCGGTCACGACAGGCACCACGGCGCGCGGACGGCTGGCTTTCCTGTTCACCGGCCAGGGGGCGCAGAAGCTGGGCATGGGCCGCGAGCTGTACGCGGAGCACCCCGTCTTCGCCGAGGCGTTCGATGCTGTCTGCGCGCACCTGGACCGTCCGCTCGGCCGCTCACTGCGTGACCTGACGTTCGCCGAGGACGACCCGCTGGGCCTCGACCGCACCGGATTCGCCCAGCCGGCCCTCTTCGCCGTCGAGACCGCGCTGTTCCGGCTCGTCGAGTCGTGGGGCATACGCCCGGACTTCGTCGCGGGACATTCCATCGGCGAGGTCGTGGCCGCGCACGTGGCCGGGATCCTGTCGCTCGAGGACGCCTGCGCGTTGGTCGCCGCCCGGGCGCGCCTCATGCAGAGCATGTCGCCCGGCGGCGCGATGGTCGCGGTCCGCGCGGCCGAAGAAGACATCCTGCCGATGCTGGACCAGGTGACCGGCCTCGTGTCCGTCGCCGCGGTCAACGGCCCCACCTCGGTGGTGCTCTCCGGCGACCGGAAGACGCTCACCGGTGTGATGGCGAGACTCACCGATCAGGGCCTCCACCCGCGCGAACTGCGGGTGAGTCACGCTTTCCACTCACCGCTGATCGACCCGATCCTGGCCGACTTCCGCTCGGCGATCGAGAGCGTCTCGTACGCCGCGCCCCGCATCCCGATCGTGCCGCTCGCCCCGGGCGAGGCGGACCGGGGCGAGCGGATGCGTTCGGCGGACTACTGGGTCACCCAGGCCCGTGCGGCGGTGCGGTTCCACGACGGTGTCGTGCGCCTGAGTGAGGCCGGTGTCACCACCTACCTGGAGCTCGGGCCGGGCGGTGTCCTCTCCGCCCTCGGCCAGGACTGCCTGCCGCCGGCCGGTCCTGGCGCACCGGAGCGGGCCTTCGTGCCGACACTGCGTCAGGGCCGGGCCGAACCGGCCGCGCTGCTGGACGCGGCGGCCGCCCTTTTCGTCCGCGGTGTGCCGGTCGACTGGCGGGCCGTCTACGCGGGCACCGGCGCCGCCCAGCTCGACCTGCCCACGTACGCCTTCCAGCGCCGCCGCTTCTGGCTGGTCGATCACCTGCCGGCGGGGGCGAGCCTGCTGGCCGACCAGGGTGTCGTCGGCGGGACGGGCGCGCCGCTGCCGGACGCGGTGCCGGACGAGACCGTCACCGGGATTCCCTCCGTACGCGGCAAGATGGCCGATCGCCCGCGCCAGGAGTGGGCGGGGATCCTGCTCTCCGAGGTGCGTGAACAAGTGGCGCGGCTGATGGGCTACGACGCGTTCGAGGACGTGAACCCCCAGCGGGGCTTCGCCGAGCTGGGCTTCGACTCGCTGACCGCGGTCTGGCTCGTCGAGCGCCTGAGGGCCGTCACCGGTCTGGAGCTGTCCCGCACACTGGTCATCGACCGGCCGACGCCGCACGCCGTCGCCGCACATCTGGCGGACCGCTTCGCCTCGGTCGAGGACTTCGAAACACCACCGGCCCCCGCCGCACCGGCGCGTCCGACGCCATCGGGGGCGGGCGGGGCGACGCCGCCGGCGACCGATCCGCTGCCGGTCCTCTTCGCCCAGGCCTGCGCACAGAACCAGGTGAAGGACGGGTTGGAGCTGTTGGCCGTCGCCGCCCGGATGCGCGTGGGCACCGGCTCGCCGAAGATGCGGGAACCGGTCAGTTTCTCCCAAGGGTTCCCGGGTCCGACCCTGGTGTGCATCCCGTCCGTGATGGCTCCCTCCAATGTCTACCAATACGCTCGG
The DNA here is from genome assembly GCF_040650935.1 of Streptomyces sp. NPDC048565. Lineage (NCBI taxonomy): Bacteria > Bacillati > Actinomycetota > Actinomycetes > Kitasatosporales > Streptomycetaceae > Streptomyces > Streptomyces sp. NPDC048565. Next base: position 159,681 of record NZ_JBEZIH010000019.1, on the reverse strand, counting down.
ATGGCCGACACGCTGCGCACGACGCACAACATGGCTGTGCTGCCGTTGGCGGGCTACGCCGACCAGGAGCTTCTTCCCCCGGCCCGAACCGACCTGGTGGCCGCGGTCGCTGAGACGGTGCTCAGCAACGTGACCGGCCCCTACGTCCTCGTCGGATACTCCTCCGGCGGCTGGATCGCACACGCGGCAGCCGCCCGGCTCAAGGATCTCGGCACCGCACCGGAGTCACTCGTACTGCTGGACAGCCACCTGCCCGGCAGTACGGGGCTGGCCGAGATCCAGGTCGGTCTGCTCGGCGACGCGTACGCCGCATGGACGGCGACGCAGCCGCTGCGCGGCGCCGAACTGACCGCGATGGCACACCACCTGCGACTGTTCGACGACTGGGCACCGACCGGCATCGGCGGCGTATCGACACTGCTGCTGCGCGCCACCGGGCGGATGGGCAGTCAGCCCCGCGCAGGCGAGCACCGGCAGGTCCAATGGGGTCCCGACCACGACGCCATCGATGTGCCCGGCACCCACCTGAGCATGATCGACGAGCACGCCGCGAGCACCGCCACAGCAATCAGCGGTTGGCTGGCCCGACGGCCCACCCGTCCCTGACACACCGACTCGGTCGTGCCGGGACGGCAGCAACCCGGCCGGCGCTGCCGTCAGTTCCGTACGGTCCGCACAGCGGCGCAGCAGCACCGCCCCGGCATGCCCGACCAGCCTCTTCCCCGTCAGCCGCTACGGACAGCCGACGGCCCACCACGCACTCCCGACCACCAGAAAGGTGCCGTTGACCTGCGGCGGATACGATCGGGACGCTCGCATCCTCGCAGGTCAACGGCACCTTTCCAGTCGGTACGGCAGCCGCCCTATTCGCTGAACACCCAAGGCCAACTGATCTCACCGAGTCCTGGCCGGGCCGGCACCACCGGTGACCGCGCGCCGGCCGGCACCGCGCCTACGGCATCTTGCGCGCCGTGGCCACCAGGTAGCCGAACTCTGGCATCGCGGAGATCGGATGCACCAGGACCTCGATCAACTGTCGGGCAGCGTCACCGAACTGCTCCTCCAGGTCGCTGCGGTGCTCGCTCGCGCCCTCGCCCATGATCTGCAGCGTTCGCTTCGTGTGCTCACTGACGTCCAGCAGTTCGTCCAGCTCCAGGCCCGCGCCGGTGATCAGCGCCTGGTAGTCGTCGATGCTGGGAAGTTCGACGATGGCGAACTTCGCCTTCGCGTCGTCGAGTATGTCCTGGTACTCCGGCCTGATCGGTTCACGCTGGCACGTGTCCGCGATCACCAGGCGGCCGCCGGGGCGCAGCACACGCCCCATCTCCGCCAGCGCGCGGGAGCGGTCCATGTGCAGGAGCGATTCGAACGCCCAGGCCACGTCGAACGAGGCGTCCGGGTAGGGCAGTGCCATCGCGTCGGCGTGATCGAACCGGACACGATGGGACAGGCCCGCCGCCGCGGCGCGGGCATTGGCCTCCTGCGCCTGTCCCGAGTTGATCGTGACGCCGGTGATGTCCGCCTCGACCGTACCGGCCAGGCGGAGCGCGGGCGTGCCGATACCGCAGCCGACATCGAGCATCCGCTGGCCGGGCCGCAGCCCCAGCTGCTCGATGAGCACGTCGGTGAGCCGGTCCGTAGCGACGTCCACGGAACTCTCGTCCTCGTCGGAAAGCCAGTATCCGTAGTGGAAGTTCTCACCCCAGAAACGCAGGAACATATGGGTGAACACGTCGTAGAAGTCCGATACCAACTCTGGCTTGATATCTATTTTGTCGGTCATGTCCTTCTTCTCCATGGCATGATCAGTCGACACGGACGAGCAGGATGTCCACACCGCGCAGAAGCAGCGTGGGGCTTTGACCCGAAATCTTGGAAACGGGCTACGGGCCATAGTAGTTGATATCGCGGCGGATAGCTCACGAAACGACGCTGGAGTACTGGTGCCCTGACTCGACAATTCATGTGCAGTATGCGGCGAGGGTATCGAGGATGTTGTCGGCGGTCTTCGTCCAGCACCGAAGGAAGGGGGTCGAGTTGGGCGCCGCCGACTCGGCGTCACAGAAATAGGGGTACCCAATTCGGCGTCGCTGCGATAGGGGTGGACGAATTTCACCCTTGCGGCTGGTCGTGCCGGTGCAGCCTCCGTATTCCCGGATTCCGGGTGGCGGCACGGGATGACCGGCAGGTGGTAGCTGCGGAACATCAGGACCTCGCGTTGCCCGGTGACGCCCCGCGGGGTGGTACAGCCGATCAACGGACCGGAACTCGCAGGTCACGGGGTGCGCTTCACCGGCTGGAGCACTCCCGGCGCCGACCGGGTGCCTTCACCTGCCGTTGCTCCGGCCCGTTGACCGGCACCGGGACCGGGCTGCCTCCTCCGAGAGCGGTGACTCCCGCACACGCCGCGGGTCGGGCTGGACCGAAGCCATCGAGCACCCCTTGGGCCCGAACTGGCCTTTCAGCAGGAATGGCTGCGCGGTGACCCCCTACATGCACAGGGAACGGGCACCCCTACTGGGCACGCACCACCCGGACACACACCCCAGCCGTTATCCCCTGAACCACTTCGTGGGACGTCATAAACCCCAGCCATACAAACCACAAAGGGCCCGAAAGTAGGTTGACGGTCCCCACGGACGATTGGCGTCGGCGATGGCACAGGATTTGAAGACCCTCGTGCCAGACCCGTGCCGGACCCGTGCCCGCGGATTCCTCGCGCCTCCCCCGGGCCGCGACGTGGCCGAGCTCACCGTGCAGGCGCCGATGGTTGCACCGGTCGACGCATTCGGCGACGGCGATCTCGATGTCGCTGATGCCGGTCCACGGTCCCTTGTTGCGGATGGTTCACAGCTGTGCCCTTCCGTGGGCGCCACGTGGCAACTCCTCGCCGGAGACGAAAGCGCACTCCCGGCACCCTCGCCTGGACGCGGTCAAGCGCGCGCTCTCCGTTGGCGCTGCTGTTGTCAGTCGAACTGCTCAACCGTGCTTTGCAGCGGCTTCGCCTCCGCGCTGCCACATTTCGTAGTTCCCACATTCTGCCGTGATCCCGGCCGCGGCCTGAGCCGCGGTGAAGAAGTCGTCGACCACCGGCGAGTTGCGCGATGCCGCCACCGCGAGGCACACCTGGTCGGGCGCCAGATCCGGGACGGGCACATAGGTGACGTCCGGATGTGAGTAGAACACGGTCGCCGAACGGGCCAGGAATGAGATGCCCCGGCCGGCCGCGACATGCTCGAGTGTCTCGTCCACCCCGCGCGCCGGGTACCCGGCGTCGGGGTGCGGGTGCCTGGTGGGCTGTGTGCTCGTGTCGGCATGCCAGACCAGCGGCTCACCGGCCAGGTCGGCCTCGGTGGCTTCCTCCTTGCCGGCCAACCGGTGGCCGGTGGGCAGCACCGCCACCCGTGGCTCGGCGTAGAGCGGGGCGACGCGCAGGCCGGTCTCGTCGATGGGCATCCGCACGTAGCCGACATCGATGCGGCCGTCGAGCAGCATCGGGGCCTGGTCGTCCCATTCGATCCGTCGCACGTCCACCGGAACGTCCGGGTGCCGGGCGGCGAACAGTTGTACCGCAGGGGCGACCGCGACGCCTGCCCGGAAGCCGACCATCAGCCGCCGGCTGCCCCGTGCGGCCGCGGTCACCCGGCGGCGGGCCGCGTGCGCGGAGGCCAGCAGCGGGCCGGCGTCGGTCAGCAGCTGCCTGCCTGCGTCGGTCAGCGACACGCCGTGGCTGTCCCTCGTCAGCAGCGGGGTGCCGAGATCCTTTTCCAGCGCGCGGATCTGCCGGCTGAGCACCGGCTGTGCGATGTGCAACTCATCGGCGGCGCGGCCGAAGTGGAGCTTGTCGGCGACGGCGACGAAGTAGCGCAACTTGCGCAGGTCCAGATCCATGATGCCTCCCCGTCCGGCGATGCCTCCAGGGTATCGCGGCCGCTGAAAGAGGTCTTGGACAGCGAATCAGGCCGATGGCAACCTCAGGAATCGAGCGCGTCCAGGCTCGTCGTCCGACGGCCGCGACCACACAACCGTTGATGACAACGGGGTCGGGATGGCGTCCTGTCCGACTCTGCAGAAGGCAGCACACCATGAGCAACATCAGCATCATCGGCCTGGGCGGCGTCGCCCGCGCCATCGGCGCACGAGCGATCGAGGGCGGCAACGCCGTCGAGGTCATCGGCCGCGACGCGGCCAAGGCCAAGGACCTGGCCGCCGCGCTCGGCGGCGGCGCCACGGCCGGGACATTCGGCGCCACCCCGGTCGGCGACCTCGTCGTCCTCGCCGTGCCGTACGCCGGCGCCGTGCCGGTCATCGCCCAGTACGGGGACGCTCTGGCCGGCAAGGTCGTCATCGACGTCTCCAACACCTCCAACGCCGACGCCACCGGGCTGGTCACCCCTGACGGCACTTCCGGCGCGCAGGAGATCGCCAAGGCCGTCCCGGCGAGCGCGCACGTCGTGAAGGCGTTCAATACCGTCTTCGGCCACATCCTGGCCCAAGGCGGCCCGCTGGACGTGCTCTTCGCCGGCGACGACGCGCGGGCCAAAGCGAGCGTGTCGGCGTTCATCGAGAGCCTCGGGCTGCGCCCGCTGGACGCCGGCGGCCTGGAGGTGGCGCGCTGGCTGGAAGGGACGGGCCTGCTGATGATCAGCCTGGCCCGCCACGGCGTGGGGAATTTCAACTTCTCCCTCGGCGTCGACCTTCCCGGCTGAGCGCACCCGCGCCACCACTTCTCACGCCACCTCGGTCGTTCCGGGGCGCGAGAGGAGCAGCCCCTCCCCCTACCCTCACATGGAGCAGCAGTGCGCGTTTTCGTCACTGGCGGGACCGGCCATTCCGGTTCGTACATCATCCCCGAGCTCGTCGCCGCCGGGCACGAGGTCACCGGCCTGGCCCGGTCGGACTCGGCTGCGGCGGCGGTGTCCGCGCTCGGCGCGAAGGTGCGTCGCGGCGACCTTCAGGACCTCGACGGGCTGAAGGAGGCCGCTGCGGATTCCGACGGCGTCATCCACGTCGCGCACAGGCAGGACCTGCTACCGTCCGGCGGGCTCGACGCGGTGGCCACTGCGGAGCTCCCGATCATGCTCGCGTACGGCGAGGCACTCGCGGGAACCGGAAAGCCACTGGTCGCGGCGGGGAGCATAGGGTCACCCGGGAACCTGGGCCGGCCGGCCTCCGAGGAGGACCCTGCCCTTCCCGGCGGCGTCGAGCACACGGGCACCCTGCGGGTTCGCAATGTCGTGGAAACCGCCGTGATCGACCTCGCCGAACGAGGAGTGCGGTCTTCGGTCGTGCGGATTGCCAACATCATGCACAGCACGACCGATGCCGGCTTCCTCCCCATGCTGATCGCGCTCGCGAAGGAGAAGGGCTTCGCCGGCTACCCCGGAGACGGTGCGAACCTGTGGAACGCCGTGCACGTCCGCGATGCCGCCTCGTTGTTCCGCTTGGCGCTGGAGAAGGGGCCGGCCGGCGCGTGCTGGCACGCGGTTGAGGACGGGGGCATCCCGTTCCGCGAGATCGCCGAAGCCATTGGCAGCCGTCTTGGCCTGCCCGCGGTGAGCGTTCCCGCGGACGTGCTGATGGCGCCGGGATACTTCGGGTTCCTCGCGAACGTAGTCACGCAGACCTACCCGGCGTCCAACCTCCTCACCCGCCGGACCCTCGGCTGGGAACCCGCTCGACCCAGCCTGCTCGCCGATCTGGACAACGGTCATTACTTCCCCGCCGGCACCTCGGCCGGCAACAACGATGTGGCGACGCTGGAGAAGTTCGTGTCCCGCATGCAAGCCGGTGACCTGGGTGGGGCCCTGGGGATGGTCGACGAGGAGGCGGTCTGGCAGGAGGCCGGGACCCTGCCCTGGGCAGGGCAGTGGCGAGGACCCGACGGGTTCGCACGACTGGAAGAAGCGATCAACGCTTCGGCAGAAATGACGGTGCGGGACTACGCCATCGTAGAAGCCGGCGCGGTGGTGGAGATGCGGCTCGACCTCGTATTCGTCTCCCGGAAGAGCGGGCGTCGACTGCCGATGGAGGTTGTGGAGCACTACACGGTGCGTGAGGGAAAGATCCACGGCGCGAACGCCTTCTACAAGGACACCCAGGCCGTCAACGACCTGGTCAAGCACGGCTGACGACGTGGTGCTCGCACAAGAGCTCACGGTGGTACCTGAGGGCGGACGCGGCCGAGGCGGACCACTTGCTTGGGTCAGTCGGCCTCGGCCTCCCCGAGCGGGGAGTGCGCTCTTCGGTCGTGCGGATTGCCGACTTCGCGCACAGCAAGGGACTCGAGGAGTCCGGCATATGACAGGGACACGGATCTACCGGAGGGGCCTGAGAACATGACGACGACTGTGGGATTCATCGGAAGCGGAAACATCGGCAGTACCGTCGCCCGGCTCGCCATCGAGGCCGGGCACCGGGTCGTGCTCAGTAACTCGCGCGGTCCCGAAACGCTCGCGGATACTGCCGCAGAACTGGGGCCGCGGGCGTCCGCGGCGACGAGCGGGGAGGCTGCGGCGGCCGGTGACATCGTCGTGGTCACGGTGCCGGTCAAGGCATTCCCCAACTTGCCCGCCGCGCCACTGGCCGGGAAGACGGTCATCGACACGTGCAACTACGGCCCCGAGCGTGACGGGCACATCCCCGAGCTTGACAGTAAGTCGCTCACCTCCAGCGGGCTGCTGCTGCGTTACATCCCGGACGCCCTGCTCGTGAAGGCGTTCAACAACATCTTCTTCAAGCACCTGCTGTCACTCGCCCGCCCGGCGGGGGCGGCCGACCGTTCCTACCTGCCGATCGCCGGTGACTCCGCGACGGCGAAGGCAGCGGTGACCGAGTTCATCGAATCCATCGGGTACAGCGTGGTGGACGCAGGACCGCTGGCCGACAGCTGGCAGCAGGCGACGGACACGCCGGTGTGGGGGCCCCGTACGGCCCGACCTCGAACGAGAAGGGCCGGCCGGCCGGCGAGGACGCCATCCGCGCGGCACTGGCCACCGCGATGCGGCAACCGTGAATTGGCGCGGGCCTCGGTAAAATCCGGCCGTGTTCAGGGCCCCCGCCCGGTCGCTCAGAGGAGGGCGCCGCCGGAGACCTCGATGCGCTGGGCGGTGGCCCAGCGCAGGCCGTCGGAGGCCAATGCGGCGATGGCGTCGCCGATCTCCTCAGGTTCGCCGACGCGGCCGAGCGCGGTCTGTCCGGCCAGGACCTGGCGCATCTCGGCGTCGTCCCGCATCGCTCCACCGTTGAAATCGGTGGCGGTCGGCCCCGGGGCGATGGAGTTGACCCGGATTCCGCGCGGGCCGAGTTCCGCGGCGAGGGTGCGGCTCAGGGCTTCGACGCCGGCCTTCGAGGCGGAGTAGACCGAGGTGGCGGGGCTGGTGTGGCGGGTCAGTGACGTCGAGACGTTGATGACGCGGCCGCCCTGGGGCAGCAGCGGCACAAGTGACTGGATGAGGAAGAACGTGCCCCGGACGTTGGTGCCCATCACCGTGTCGAAGTCGTCGATCGTGACGTCCTCCAGCGGTCCGAAGATCCCCACCCCCGCGTTGTTGACCACGATGTCGAGCCGCGAAGTACCCCAGCGCTCCAGCTGCTCGCTCAGTCCGGAGGTGAAGGACGCGAAAGAGGAGACGTCGCTGATGTCGAGCCGGAGAACAGCGGCAGCCCCACCCACCGCCTGCACCTGTTCCACCGTCTCCTCGGCCCCGGCCGCATCACCGCGGTGGGTTACCAGGACCCGCACCCCACGTCTGGCGAGAGCGATGGCCGCACTGCGTCCGAGGCCGCGATTCGCACCGGTCACCAAAGCGATCTTGTCAATCGTCATGAACTGTTCCTCCACCGCGCGGGCTACCGGAATTCACCCCGGACGCCACAGACAGGATGCGAGTCACCCGACTCGCCTACCCATGCACCGTAGGCAGGGGCAGCATGGTGAGTCAAGTGACTCGCCTCGGGTCTGCGGCATACTGTCCGCATGGCAGCAGAACTCTCCGCGCATCACCGCAGGCTCGCTCAGCAGAAACGCGAGGCGATCACCACCGCAGCCACAGAGCTGTTCCTGAATCGTGGCTACGACGGCACCTCACTGGCCCGGATCGCCGAAGCGGCCGGAGTCTCGAAGTCCACCCTGTTCAAGCGGTTCCCCACCAAGGCGGCCCTCTTCGAGGCCATCGTCAGCGAGTCCTGGCAGCGTGACTCCGGCGACGCTGTCGCGCGGCCACAGACCGGAGATCTGCGCTCCGGACTGACTACCGTCGGCCACCGCTACGCCGACCTGGTCGGCCGGCCCGGCATGACAGCCCTGTTCCGGATCGTCATCGCCGAACTGCCTCGTTTCCCCGAGCTGGGACGGATGCAGTTCCAGCTCGGCAAACTGCCCTACTTCACCTCCGTTCAGCATTACTTGGAATCCGAGCACGAGGCGGGCAACGCTGATGTCCCGGACGCCGCCAGCGCCGCGAACCAGTTCCTCGGCATGATCGCCAACTACGTCCTGTGGCCCCGCATGCTGCTGACCGACTGGAACCCCGCAGCCTCCGACATCCACGACGCCGTCGAACAGGCCGTCGAGACCATGCTCGCCAGATACACCCCCGACCCGCCGGCCTGACCCGAAGCCGGAAAGTTGACGTCGGCGCGCGATGCTCAACGTGCGCGACGGCTCCACTCTCCACTCGGCGGCGCCTGTCACTGCATCGTCTGCCGACAGGCGGATTCGAAGGGCTCGGCACAGGCGATCCATGACCGGCCGAGCCGGAATCGTTCCGTCACCCATGCGGCCGGCTCCCAAGCCCGGTCGGGTTCGCCGGCGACCGCCGACCCGACCGACGACTTCATCTCACGCGAACGAAACGATGGCGCCCCGGCCTGCGCCGCAACGGCCGGCCGGACGCCCGAACCGGCCGTGGCGAAGCCCGGAGCGACCGTGCTCCCCAGCTGGAGAATCTCGATCTCAGTGACCTGGTGGACGTGACCAGCTACCACGTCGGCATCCGGGAGAACATGGCCCTCGTCGCATTCCGGAGGGACACCCGCGCTGCTCTGCCGCTGGCAGAACACCCGCCGGACCGGGCTCGACGATCACTACAGTCCGGTCTCATGATGAGCATGACGACGCGTAGGGTCGAGTATCCGGCCGACGGTCTGACGATGATCGGGCACCTCGCGCTACCGGCCGGTGTCGACCGCCGGCCCGCGGTGTTGCTCGGACCAGAGGGCATGGGGCTCAGCGACGTCGAACGCCGCCGGGCGGACGCCCTCGCCGAACTGGGATATGTAGCGCTGGCCTTCGACCTTCACGGCGGTCGCTATCTGGGCGACCCCGAGGAGATGCTGGCCCGTTGCCTGCCGCTGCTCGCTGATCCCGACCGGATGCGGGGCATCGGCCATGCGGCGCTCGACGTGTTGCGCACCGAACCGCGGACCGACCCCGACCGGATCGCCGCCGTCGGCTACGGCACCGGGGGCGCCATCGGGCTGGAACTCGGGCGCGGCGGCGTGAGCCTGCGCGCGATCGGGACTGTCAACGCGACTACCACGGGCCGACCGGGCGAGTCGGCGCGCATTCGCTGCCCGGTGTGGGCCGGGGTCGGGTCGGAAGACCCGATCATGCCACCCGCGCAACGGAACGCGTTCACCGCTGAGATGCAGGCCGCGGGCGTCGACTGGCGCCTCACGGTCTACGGTGGCGCGTTGCACGCCTTCCACCACCCGACGGTCGACCACCCCACGGTCCCCGGCGCCGGCTACCACCCACAGCACGCGCAGCGAGCCTGGCGCGACGTCGTCGACCTGCTCGCCGAGTGCCTGCCGGTGACGGAGAAACGTGGGGCATGACCTCCTGGTCCGCCATGCCCGGCACGGCATCGACGCCCGGCGGGCGTACATCGTCGCGGACCTCACCCCGCGGCTGTCGAGCGCCGCCATAGCCCGGGTCGGCCTGGGCGGCGAGAGGGCCAGGGGCCGCACCGTCGCCCACAAGGCGTACGGGCCGCCAACCGGTGCCGACGACTTCCGGCGGGGCACCCCCGAAGCCCTCCGGGAGACGGCCGTCCACCGCACCGGCATCGTGGAGCGGTTCACGACGCGGATCACCAGACCGGCCCACCGCGCCGCCGACACCTCCGAGGACGGGGCGTCCTGTGGCTGGAGGACGTGGCCGACCACCTGACCACGGCACGGACGACGGAGGCGGCGGCGGCGGCGATCACCGCGATCAGCCGGCTGCACACGGCCCACGGCCGCGCCGGCCCTGGTCGTGGTCGGCCAGGACACCCGGTCCGCGGGCACGCCCGTCCCGACAGCAGCCGACGCCCGCCCAGGGGTCCTGGAACGGGCGGCCGACTTCGCTCTGCCGACCACTCGATCACAGACTCCTACCGATAGGCAGGCTGGCTCGTTCGTTATACTGAACAAATCGTCTTGTGAAATGGAGTCTGGTATGCAGGTCAGCACGTATCTCGGGGACACCTACCAGGAACACGTCGACACGCAGGTGCTCGCCGTGGGGAGCAGGGACGGCGCGCCGTGGGTAGCGGTCGAGGACTGCCTGTTCCACCCTCAGGGTGGTGGCCAGCCCGCGGACCGGGGCTGGCTGGACGGGAGCGAGGTCGTTCCGGTACGGGATCACGAGTCCGGACTGATCGTGGCTCGGGCACCGGAGGGAACCTCGCTGCCGGTCTTCACCGAGGGGCAGCCGGTGAAGGCCCGGATCGACCTGACGGCGCGTACGACCCATGCGGCACTGCACACGGCCGGGCACCTGATCGAGGCAGCGGGCCGGGCCCAGGGGTGGACCTGCGTGGCGAGCAACCACTTCCCCGGTCAGGCGCGGATCGAGTTCACCGCGGACCAGGCGGATGCCCGGCAGGCCGACCCGCAGGGCCGGGAGGAGCTGACCGCCGCCCTGCGCGAGACGGTCGCCGCGGCCATTGCCGAAGACCTTCCTGTCACCGCGGAGCAGGACGAGCAGGGGCAGCGCACCGTGCACCTGGGCACCCTGCACACCGCGCCCTGCGGTGGGACCCATGTGCGCAGCCTCGCGGACCTCGCGGAGGTGACGCTGCCGACGCTGAAGGTCAAGAAGGGCCGTATCCGCGTCTCGTACACCGCCTCGCACAGGCCCCTGTGATGGCAGGAGCACCGGGCGACCGGCGGCCCGCCAGCAGCACCGCGGCCGCCGTGGGGGCGCAGATCAGGCGACGCCGTGAGCAGAGGGGCATGAGCGGTTCGGAGCTGGCCAGGCGCGCGGGTCTGAGCAAGGCGACGCTGTCGCAGCTGGAGGCCGGAAAGGGCAACCCCACGATCGAGACGCTCGACGCGCTCGCGGTCGCGCTGCGGATCCCGCTGACCGACCTGCTGACCCGGGACACCGGCCCCGGCCCGGTACTCGTACCCGGTACCACCGCGGTGGAGGGAGAGGTCGGACGGGAACTGCTGCGCAGGATCAGCAGCGGCAACAGTCTGGAGATCTGGCGACTGCGCATGCCCCCGAACACCGAACTGAACGGCGTCCCGCACGCGACAGGCACCGTTGAGCACCTTCTCGTCGCCTCAGGCCATGTCACCGCCGGCCCCGCCGACACCCCCCGGAATCTGAGCGCGGGTGATCTGCTGGCCTTCGCCGGGGACGCCCCCCACATCTATCGCACCGGCACCGATCCCGCCGACATCGCGGTCGTCATCGCCTCGCCCATCATCAACTGACCGTCAGGACGCCCTCCCTCATGGGATGTGGCCGGGATACGCGCCATCAGCCGCCCTTCACGACAGGGCCTCGCGCTCACAACCGTCCTCGACGAGGTCGCGTAGCTGGGCGCGGGCGGTGATGCCCAGCTTGGGGAAGCTGCGGTAGAGGTGCGAGCCGACCGTGCGCGGGGAGAGGAAGAGCTTCTCGCCGATCTCGCGGTTGGTCAGTCCGCGGGCGGCGAACCGGATGATCTGCTGCTGTTGCGGGGAGAGTTCGGCGAGCGCGTCCGGGGTGGAGTACGTGATGTCGAGGCCGGCGGCGCGCGCTTCGGTCCTGGCCCGCTCGATCCACGGGCGGGCGCCCAGACGTCGAAAGGCCTCCAACGCCTCGGTGAGCGGTGCTCTGGCCTCGGCGACACGCCGACGGCGACGCAGCCACTCCGCGAGGTCCAACCGGGCCTGGGCGCGTTCGAAGGGCCAGTGCTCCAGCGCCGGATCGGCCAGGGCCGCGCGGAAGTGCGGCTCAGCGTCCTCGGGTTCGGCCAGCAGACCACGGGCCCGCTCGATCAGTGCGCGCAGCCGGGGCGAGGCGTTGCCGCCGAGGGAGCGTGCGGAGCGCTCCACGATCGTGGCGGCCTCCTCATGGTGGCCGCCGCGCACGGCTGCGGCCGCCAGATCCGCGAGGGCCGGGTACGAAACGTGGTAGTGCACGGGCGCGCCATCCGGTGTGAAGACTGCGCGGAGTTGGCGGTACGCCACCTCGTATGCGCCTTCCGCGAGGGCCGCGGCGCCCAATGCACGGCGGGCGTAGACCGTTACCGAACGGCTCTCCAACGGGTCGATCAACGAGAGCGCCTCCTCGGCGCGGGCGCGGGCCGAGGAAACGTCCCCCTGATAGGCGAGCACGGTGGCGTCCACGGCGGCCGCACATGCCACCACGTGGTCGAGACCGGCCCTGGAACCGAGCGCGCCGCTGCGGACGCAGGCTTCCCTCGCCCGCCCCCACCGGCCTTGTTCCACATAGCTCCAGGCGGCCGCGCCGCTGAGCCCGTCCGGCAGCGGCCCCCTCATCCCCCAGCGGTCGAAGGCTTCGTCGAAGGCGCGGACGGCGTCCGGGGTCTCGTCCAGCAGCCAGGCCGTGATCGCGTACGCCACGAGCCGGCCGGGATGGCGTCGTGCCTCGGTGGCGGCCCGCGGGAGCAGCGGGAGCAGTTCGGCTCTGTGGCCGAAGGGGTCGGACACGGCCCGTACCCAGGCGCGCGGCCATGGCTGTGACGCATCGTCCGGGAGGTGCTCCAGGACCGCCTCGACGCGGCGGCGCTGGACATCGTCTCCGGAGTAGAAGCGGACGACGGCGGCGCCGGCCAGGAAGTCCAGCGCGGTGGCAGGCTGCGCGGACGCCAACTCCTCGGCGGCGTCAGCCAGTCGGGAGAAAACCACGGAGTGGCGCACGGTCAGTGCTGCCAGCCGTCCGACCTGTGCGGCGACCTCGGTGAGGAACGAGGTGTCCTCGGTACGCGCGCGTACTGCGACGGCCAGTTCCTCGGCCCAGGAGAGATCACCGGTGAGTACAGCCTGCGCGGCGGCTTCGACCAGCAGCCGGGCACTGTCCTCGCGCAGGGGTACGAGCTCCGCGGCGCGTTGCAGGGCCTCGGCCGCTGCCGCGTGGCCACCGCGGCGGCGGGCCCGGCCGGCGGTCCGCTCGAGTTCCGCCGCTACGTCCGCCTCCGGACGTACGGCTGCGGCGGCGCGGTGCCAGGCGCGCCGGTCCGGCTCGTCGCGCAGGAGCTCGGCGAGGGCGAGGTGGGCCTCCCGACGGGCGTCGACGGGTGCGGCGTGATAGACGGCGGACCGGGCCAGCGGGTGGCTGAAGCGGAGTCCCTGGCCGGCACTTCGGACCAGCCCGGCCTCTACCGCGGGCGCCCATACGCCGTCCTGGGGGCTGGGCAGCACGCCCGGCACGGCGATCGTGGAATCGACGGTGTCCATGGCGGCCAGGAGCAGCAGGGGTCGCGTGGTCGAGGCCGGCAGTCGGTTCAGGCGGGCCTCGAAGATCCGCTCCAAGCGATCCGTAAGGGGCAGCGGACCCGCGGAAGGCGATCCCGCGGACGGCGATCCCGCGGGCGCTTCGTGTGCGGTGACCGCCCTGGTCAGTTCGGTCAGCGCCAACGGGTTGCCGTCGGCCTCGTCGAGGATTCGAGTCCTCATCCGTGCGGTCGGGCGCCGCGGCTGGAGGTCCAGCAGCCGGGAGGCCGCGGCCTCGTCGAGCGGTCCCAGAGTGAGCGTCGGCACCTGGTGGTCGAACCCCGGCAGGTGATCGCCGGCGCGGGCCGCGATCAGCATCGTGACCGGTTCGTCGGCCAGCCGTCGGGCCACGAAGGACAACGCGTCCAGGGAGGAACGGTCGAACCACTGCGCATCGTCCAACACCACGACCACAGCCCGTCGGTCCGCCACGGCCGAGAGCAGGCCCAGCACAGCGACGCCGATCAGCATCAGGTCCGCTTCCTCCGCTGCGGCGGGCCCCGTGCCGAAGGCGCTGTGCAGAGCGGCGCGTTGCCTCTCCGGCAGCCCGTCCGTCTCGGCCCGTACCGGCCGCAGCAACTGGTGCAGGGCGGAGAACGCCAGGCGCGACTCCGACTCACTGCCTCCTGCTCGCAGTACGCGGGCGCCGCTCGCCTCGGCCCGCCGCACCACCCCGTCCAGCAGCGTGCTCTTCCCTGTGCCCACGTCGCCGAGCAGCAGCAGGGCCCGGTCGGGTGATGCCGCGTCCAGGGTCCGAAGCAGGTGTGCCAGCTCGGTGGCCCGGCCGACGATCGGCCTTTCGCCGTCCGGCCCCGGCCCCGGCGCCGGCTCCACTCCCGTGACCGCGCCGATTCCGCCGCCTGTGTGCTCGTCCACGGAGTCTCCAGAGAATTGTGGCCGTCGAGCGGGAGCTCTGCGTCTCGCCGACCCCCCAGGCTACAAGCGGCCAGGTCCGGCATCCGGTCCGCTCGCGGACCGGTGCAGTCACATGACGGATACCGCGCGCACGGGGCCGCTCGTATCTTTCCGGAGAGGCCTCCGAATTCTTGAGCAAGCCCCATGGAACAGATCGAGATGGAAAAGATGACGATGGAACAGATCGAGCTCGGCAACATCACCATCACCCGAATCCGCGAATACTACGGTTCCGTCGAAATGACGCCCGACACCTTCTTCCCTGACAGCCCGAAGGGAGTGTGGGAAGAAGGCGCTGACTGGCTTGCTCCGCATTTCCTGGACTCCGGGTCCAATACCGTGAAATCCGCGATCCAGACGTGGCTGCTGCGCAGCGAGGGCAGGACCATTCTCGTCGACACCGGCGTCGGCAATCACAAGGAGCGTCCGTACTCGCCGGTCTGGAGCCACCTGAAAACTGACTTCCTGGCCAATCTCGCGCGCGCCGGAGTCCAGCCGGATGACGTGGACATCGTGATCAACACGCATCTCCACGTCGATCACGTCGGCTGGAACACCCGTCTGGAAGGGCGGAGGTGGGTTCCGACCTTTCCCAACGCCACGTATCTGATGCCGAAGGACGACTTCGATTTCTGGAATCCCGCGAACGGACACAAGCCGCTGCTCGGTCGCGGCAACCAGAATGTCTTCGAGGACAGTGTGGCCCCGGTGCACCAGGCCGGCCGGACGCTGCTGTGGGAGAAAAGCCACCGGATCGACGCGGGCCTACGTCTGGACACGGCTCCGGGTCACACTCCCGGTTCCTCCGTGCTGACTCTCACTTCGGGGACGGACCGCGCGGTGTTCGTCGGCGACATGCTGCACAGCCCTGTGCAGATCCTCGAACCGGACGCCAACAGCTGCTTCTGCGAGGACCCTGCGGGCGCCCGCGCCACCCGTCGCAAGGTCCTGGGGTGGGCGGCGGACAACAACGCCCTTGTCATCCCCGCGCACCTGGGCGGCCACGGCGCCGCCGAAGTGGTACGCGGTGGCAGCGGCTTCGCCGTCAAGGGCTGGGCCCCCTTCGCCTCGTACACCGAGCAGGACTGAACACCGAGCGGACTCCCGACACCGGGCAGACTCCGAACACCGAGCAGGGTCGAACACCGAGCAGGGCCGAGGCCCGCGGAAGGCAGCACCATGAACCACCATCTCGACCCCGTCGTGACCACCGCGCAGGGCACCGTCCGGGGTCTGCGCAAGGGCGACGGCACCACCACCTTCCTGAACATCCCCTACGCCGCCCCACCCCTCCTCACCGCCCGGTTCGCCCCGCCGCAGCCACACGAGCCCTGGCACGGCCTACGGGACGCCACCGTGCCGGGCCCCACCGCACCCCAGTCCGAGCGTGCGCTCGGAAGCGTGGACATGTCCCCGTACTTCGGCACCGGCTGGAGCCGTGGGGAGGACTACCTCACGGTCAATGTCTGGACGCCCGAGGGCGCCGGCGGCGACACGCCCGTCATGGTCTTCGTCCACGGCGGCGGATTCGTCGCCGGATCGACACGCTCGCCTCTGTACGAGGGCTCCGCCTTCGCCCGTGACGGCGTGGTCCTCGTCACCCTCAACTACCGCCTCGGCATCGCCGGGTTCCTCGACCTACCCGGCGCCCCGGCCAACCGCGGCCTGCTCGACGTGGTCGCCGCTCTGCACTGGGTCCAGGAGAACATCGCCGCGTTCGGCGGTGACCCGCACAACGTCACCCTCTTCGGGCAGTCGGCCGGGGCGACCGTGGTCGGCGGTGTCCTCGCCACCCCGGAAGCCACGGGCCTCTTCCGGCGGGCGATCATCCAGAGCGGAAGCGGTCTCGGCGCGTTCACGACCGAACAGGCCGCCCGCGTCACCGCTGCGGCGGCCGAGGCCCTGGGCATCGAGCCCCATGCCGACGCCTTCGCGAACATCCCGGACGAACGCCTGGTCGAGGCCGCCTCCCGGCTCGCCGGTATCGACCTGCGGACCGGAACACACCACGATCCGCTGATCGGCCTCAGCCCCTTCAGTCTGGTCCTGGACACCCAGCCCGCCGACTCCGTGGCCGCAGGCACCGGCGCCGGTATCGACCTGCTCATCGGAACCAACACCGAGGAGGGAAACCTCTACCTGGTCCCCGTGGACAAGTACGCCACCTCGACCGCCGGCGACGTCGCCGACACGGCGGCGCGCTCGCACCCCGACCCGGCACAGCTCGTCGAGACCTACCGCAAGTCGCGCCCCTACGCGTCCTTCGGCGAGATCCGCTCCGCCATCATGGGCGACGCGCTGTTCGGCGCGGGCAGCCGCGCCCTGGCCGACACGCACGCCGCCCACCCCGAATCTGCCACCTTCGCCTACGAGTTCGCCTGGCGCTCGACAGCCCTGGACGGAGAGCTCGGCGCCACCCATGCGGTGGAACTCCCCTTCGTCTTCGACCTCGCCCGGCTCTCCCAGCTGCAGGGGGCGAGCGCCCTGCTCGGTCCCGGCGAGCCCCCCGCGGAGCTCGCCACCCGCATGCACGAGACCTGGATCCGCTTCGCCACCAACGGCGACCCCGGCTGGGACCCGTACGACACCGAGCGCCACGCCACGATGCACATCGACACCGAATGGACCCAGCTCGACAACCCCCGCGGCCAGGAACTAGGGGCCTGGACCTGACCCGGCCTGCCCGGCCCGTCGTCATCCTCGTCCGGCTCCGACACGTCCGGGTCGCACGCATGGACCGCCGGCGAACACCGGGCCGGCCGGACTCGGGACAGTCCCAGCGCCGCTGCGGTCGTTGTCAGTCCGGCAGCAGGTGTGTCACGAGGGCGCGTGCCCATTCGAGGGTCAGTGCCTGGCTGGTGAAGACGGCCCGGTAGTAGAGGGGGCCGAGCAGGGCGTCCACGGCGCGTTCGACGGTCGGGGTCCGACCACCTCGGGCCTGTTCCCGTTCAAGCATGGCCTGGAGCTGTTGTCGGCGCTCTCCGGTGCATGCGTCGGCGCCCTGCTCCCCGGCTGCGCCGATGGTGGCCCGTACCAGCGGAAGGGTGTCCGGATCGTTGAGGTCCTTGACGACGTCGGACACATACCGTTCCAGGTCCCCGCGGAGACTTCCGGTGTCCGGCACCACGATGTTGCCGGAGAAACGGCTGGTCGCGACGTCGGTGAGGAGTTCACCCACGGAGCCCCAACGGCGGTAGACCGTAGTGGCGTGCACGCCCGCCCGAGCGGCTACGACCGGGATCGTCAGCAGTTCGTCGGCCTGATCGGTGAGCAGTTCCTCGACGGCTCGGTGGACGGCCGCACGGATTCGGGCGGAGCGGCCACCGGGCCGGCTGCCGGAGCGGGGTGGGAGGGAGGCCGAAGTGGACATGGGACCAGTATCGCATTGATCACTGCATTATAAGTGCAGTGATCAATGCGTTTGTGTTAGCTTGAAGCCACTAACGCATAGATCACTGCGAGGCCCGCATGCCTGCTGAATCCGCCGTTACCGCTACCGGCACTCCCTCCGCCGTCGGCCCGCACCGCGCGCCGTGGAGAGGCGCTTTCCCCAGCGTGGCCGCCATCGCCGTCCTCTTCCTGGCTGCTTCCAGCGCACCGTCCCCGCTCTACGTGATCTATCAGCAGCGATGGCACTTCACGGCGTTGGCGCTGACCGTCGTCTTCGCCCTCTACGTGGTCGGGCTGCTGGGCTCGCTGCTCGTCGTCGGAGCGCTGTCCGACCATCTCGGACGCCGACCGGTGCTCGCCGCGGCGATCGGACTTGAGATGGTCTCGCTCGTCCTGTTCTTCGCCGCCGGGGACGTGTTCGTCCTGTCCGCCGCCCGAGTTCTGCAAGGCATCGCGACCGGGGCGGCGGTCACCACCCTGAGCGCCACCCTGGCCGATCTCGAACCGGCACATGCCCGCGGGCGCGCAGGTGTCGTGACCTCGGTGACCCCCATGGCCGGACTCGCCCTCGGCGCCCTCGGCAGCGGTGTGTTGGTGGAGTTCGGCCCCGCCCCGACCCGGCTGGTCTACGCCCTGCTGTTCGGCGCGATGACGCTGGCCGGGGCCTTTGTCACCTTCATGCCGGAGACGTCGCCGCGCCGGCCGGGAGCCGTCGCCTCCCTGCGCCCACAGGTCGCGGTGCCCGCGCACCTGCGCGCGGACATCGTCCCGCTGGTACCGGTGATGATCGCCGGCTGGGCCCTGGCCGGGCTGTACCTCTCGCTCGGCCCGTCCGTCGCGGCCCAGTTGTTCGGAGTGCAGAGCCATCTGGTCGGGGGCGGCGTCGTGACGCTCCTGGTGGGCAGCGGTGCGGTCGCGGTCTACCTGCTCCGCTCCCGTTCCGCGCCCTCGCTGCTGGCCCCCGCGTCCGGGGTGCTCGGGCTCGGCATCCTCACATCGCTTGTCGGAGTGACGCAGGACCTCGTCTGGCTCTCCGCTGCCGGCACCGTCGTCGCGGGTCTCGGCTTCGGCGCGTCGGTGCTGGCGACGTTCGGCACCTTCGCCCGGATCGCCGAGCCGCACGAGCGCAGCGCGGTCTTCACCTCGGCGAACATCATCGGCTATCTGGGAAACAGCGTGCCCGCGGTACTCGGAGGAATCGCCGTCACCGCCCTGGGTCTGAGGACCGCCGCAGAGATCTTCGCACTCACGATCATGGTGATCATCGTTACCGCCCTTGCCCTGCGCCTGAACCAGGTACGGGCGGAGCGCCGTGCCGCCATGGCCCCGGGTAGGTGAGTCGCCGGCCGGCGGCAGAGGATCCGGCGATCGCCGTTTCGGTCCCCCCATCTCCCCCTCCCCTCTCTCCCATCGATCAAGACCGCATCACCGAATGCGGAAGAAGGAGACACTGTGGCGACCGCAAGCAGGACCAGGAACAACCTTGAGGTTCGACGATCGGACGACACAACGATCCGGTACACGGCCAGCGGTCCGGCGGGAGGGCCGACCTTGGCTCTCATCCACGGCTGGGCATCCAACCGCAATGACTTCGACGCGGTGACCGACCATCTGCCTGAGAACTGTCGAGTCCTGGCGATCGACCTCGCCGAGCATGGCGAGTCGCGGTCGGCGCGGGATGCCTGGACCATGGAAGAGTTCGCGCGCGACGTGGTGGCGGTGCTGGAGGCCGAGTCGGTCAACACGTGCGTCGTAGCCGGGCACTCCCTCGGTGGGGCGGTCGCCGTCGAAGTCGGCCGACTGCTCCCTGGCACGGTCTCGCATGTGGTCGCACTCGACGCGCTGCACTATCTGTCTCTTTTCCCCGCACTGAGCGAGGAGCAGACCGACGCGGCGCTGCGCGTACTCCGAGAGGACTTCTCAGCAGGGGTGCGGGGCCTCGTCGAGGCAGGTTCGCCGCCAGGGACCGACACGGCTCTCAAGGATGCGTACTTCGAAAAGATGATCTCCGTGCGGCAGCCCGCGGGCCTGCGTTCCATCGAGGGTCTGGTGCACTGGGACATGGACGCGGCGCTGCGCCCGACAGTGCAGCCGATCACCGTGTTCGCGATACGTGACCTGCTGACGCAGGAAGCGGTCGACCGCTACGGAGACCGCTTCGACATCGTGCCCGTCGAGCTGGGCGGCCACAACTTCCCGATGGAGGCCCCCGAAGCCACGGCGAAGCTTCTGGTCACAGTGGGTACCGAGTAGGGACGAGCGTGGCCCGGGGCCCTGCACGACTTCCGACGGCAGTTGGTGATCAATCCAGCCAGGAATGCTGACGGAAACGACGGCGCTGCCGTTCGCTGCCCGCGTCGCAGGCTGTTCGCTGTGACGAGCGGCAGGAACTCTGGGACCGTATCGCCGCCCACTACCACCCGAGCGACTCGGCGGACACCGAAGCCGACGGTCAGGTGATCAGCTCGGGCGGCACGCCACACCGCTACGTGTGGCCGTCCGAGATGGATGTCATGGCCAAAATGGCGGGAATCGGCCTCGTCAACCGGTACGCGGACCGGGACCGATCGCCGTTCACCGGTGAGAGCCCTTCCAGCGTGTCCGTCTGGCGAAAGCCACACTGTTCATCGGCGCAGGAACAGACCTTCTGCCCTGTTGATGCCGGCTGGGGTCCTCGGGGTGTTGGTCGTCGGCGCCAGGAAGGTTGGGCCGCCGCAGTACGAGGAGGCCGCCGATGCCGGGAATGACGGCTACGGCCCTGGTGGCGGTCGTGGCCGACGTCAGGCGCCAGGTCGCGATCACCACGAACAGGTAGGCGCAGCCATGGGTGGGGCCCATCAAGGAGGAGATGGGCTTCAGATGGGCGGTGGCGAGGTTGGCCAGCATGACGGCCAACGAGGTCAGCTCGACGTGCGCCGCGATGCGCAGAGGGCGAGGGTGCACGGTCACGCTCCTGTGGTGGAGCCGGGGCGGACGATCATCAGAACGGTCACGGTTGCCCACAGGAGGTTGAAGACGCCGGTGAGCACGGCGAGTCGGGCAGCGGAGTGGACGGCGGAGCCGGGGCCGGGGGTCTGTACGGCGGTGAGGGCGTTGTCCTGGGCGGGAAGGATCAGCAGGCCCAGGATGGCGGCCGCTGCGGTGGTCAGGACGATCGAGGTGATCAGCCATCCGCTGCCGAGGACGCCAAGGCCGCTGGCCGTGGCGAACCCGAAGACGGGAACCGCGATGCCGATGCCTGCGTAGACGCGGCAGATGCGGTGCAAGGTGCGCGGGCCCGCGAGCGCCTCGCTGTCATCTTGTGCGCTGTGAGCGCGACGCAACGCCTTGGGAAACATGCTCGCGGCGACCGTGACCGGTCCTACGGCCAGTACCGCCGCCAGGACGTGCAGGGAGAGCAGAAGTTTCGTCATGCCCGGTGTTCCCCGTGTTCCCCGACCGCCGGGACAGCACGGCGTCGGCCGGTGACCTTCGATGCCGGAAGGCGTCCGGCCTTGGACGTGCCGGTCAGGGTGTCGCCGTCGACCGTCACCGCGAAGGCCAGGTTCAGGCGCAGGGGCTTGGTGACGACCTGTTTCCAGGTGAGCCGGTCACCGTCGAGGGTGATGTCGCTGAGTGGGACGTTCTCTCCTGCCCCGCGGGCTGCCCCGGTCAGGACACCGGTCTGTCGGGCAAGTTCGATCACGGCTTCGATCCTGCCTATGGGGGTGGAGATGGACAGGTCCCAGACGCCTTCTGCGGCCATGGTGCTGTTCTTCCTTACGGAATGAGGGGGTGCGGTTGGAGGTGCGGGCGGAATGCGTGGTCAGAGGCCGGCGGGCACGGGGCCCTCGTGACACCAGACTGTGCCGCGGCGCTCATGGGCGAACAGCTCTTCGACAGCGTGGGCGATCCGGGGGCCGACCATGCGCTCCAGCAGGTACAGGCCCAGGTCGAGGCCGGAAGTGACGCCGGCCGCGGTGATGAGGTCTCCGTCGTCGACGACGCGGGCGTTCACCGCGTGGACGCCGGTGGCATCGAGCATGTCCAGGCCCATGTGGTGGGTGGTGGCGTAACGGCCCTCCAGCAGCCCGGCCATGGCCAGGACGAGAGAGCCGCCGCACACCGCGCTGAGCGTCACCTCGGGGTTGTCCCTCGCCGACTTCAGCAGGGTGGGCAGCTCGGTCGCCAGCGCGCGTCCCAGCAGTACGGGGATGAACTCGTCCCTCTGCCGTTCCCCGGCTCCCGCATCGTGGTCGGGGACCTCCCCGGGCTCTCCCACGCGTCCCGAGGCGCCGGGGACCATGATCAGGTCCGCGCGTGCGGGGTCCAGGGCAGCAGTGGCACGCAGCACCAGGCCCCCGGTGCCGCTGACCACGTCACACGGCCCTTCCGCGGAGACCAGCTCCACAGTCACGCCGCCGCCGGAGGCGGTGCCGCCGGCGTACAGCACTTCGTACGGGGCGATGACGTCGAGCGGATCGAAGCCGTCGAACAGGACGATCTGGGCATGCATGCAGAAGTTCCTTCGCGGACGGTGGACATCCGGCCCATGCCGGGCTCGCCTCCGACGCTAGCCTCGCACCGACCGACCCCCCAGCGGCATTAGTGACAACCTCCAACGGAATATCGCCAAGCTCGTCGCCAAGGCCCTGAACTGCCCAGACAGCAAAACTCACGGCCTGTGACCAGGGCCGTGGCCACTGAGGGCAGGTACCTTCTGGCCATGCACACCATTGCCCTGCTCGCCCTGGACCGGGTGATCCCTTTCGACCTGTCCACCCCGATCGAGGTCTTCTCCCGCACCCGCCTCCCGGACGGGCGCCCCGGCTACCAGATCCGCGTCTGCGCCCAACGGCCGGAGATCGACGCCGGCACCTTCACCATGCGCGCGCCCTGGGGACTTGACGGGCTCAAGGGCGCGGACACGATCATCGTTCCCGGTACCGCCGACCCCGCCGCTCCGCTCGATCCCGCCGTCAGCGACGCTCTGCGCACCGCCGCCGCGAACGGCACACGCATCGCCTCCATCTGCTCGGGCACCTTCACTCTGGCCGCCGGCGGGCTCCTGGTCGGCCTGCGCGCCGCGACCCACTGGGTCGCGGCCGACCTCCTCGCCGCCGCCCACCCGGACATCGAGGTGGACCCGGACGTCCTGTACGTCGACAACGGCCAGATCCTCACCTCCGCCGGCGCCGCCGCAGGCCTGGACCTGTGCCTGCACATGATCCGCCGTGACTACGGCTCAGCCGTCGCAGCCGATGCCGCCCGGCTGTCCGTCATGCCCCTGGAACGCGAGGGCGGACAAGCACAGTTCATCGTCCACCATCACGCGCCCGCCCCTCAGGGATCGGTACTCGAGCCGCTGCTGGCCTGGTTGCAGGACAACCTGGGCTCCGATCTCGCGCTCGCCGATATCGCCGCTCAGGGCGGAACGAGCACCCGGACCCTGATACGGCGCTTCCGCGAACAGACCGGCACCACCCCGCTCCAGTGGCTCCACCGCGCACGCATCCGCCAGGCCCAGCATCTCCTGGAGACCACGCACCATTCCGTCGAACGCATCGGCACCCAGGTCGGATTCGGCTCGCCGACCGCTTTCCGTGAGCGGTTCAAGAAGACCACCGGCGTCAGCCCCCACGCCTACCGCCGCGCCTTCAGCTGAGCCTGCCCGCACCACCACCTTCGACCACCCTGTCGAGGCGGCCGAGGACGTCGTGACCCTGCCGCGTACGACTGCGAACCGGGCCGCCCCCGCGGCAGCGAACGCCGAGCTGCTGCGCGGCCACTGATTCCTGTCAGGTCCACTCGGCCGGCCGGCGCACTGTCTTCCGCCCCGCCATGCGAGAGGGCGATTGCTGCTCTTGCGCCACTGCTGTTGTCCGCAGCGCAGCACCACATCACCCAGCAGCGTGACATATGGCTGGATTCATACTTATGTCCTCCCTTCCAGCCCTAGATCGTAGGGAGTACGCCACCGGTGGGAAGACTGGGCCGTGTAGCGCTATGGAAGCCACACGCACCCGTGGCGGCTCATGTGCCGGCACGGTCTGGAAGGACAGCGAAATGAAGACACCGCGCATCCGACGCATCCTCGGCTTCAGCGCCGTAGCGTTCACCCTGGCTCTGACCATGATCACTTCGGCGAACGCTGCCGAAACGACGCCTGCCACGAAGGCGGCTGATCCCTGCGGCAATCACACTCACCAGGTGTTGGACACGCAGTACCGATTCTGGCGAAACTGCATCACGACCAGCGAAAAGATCAACATCGACAAAATCCTCTGGCCTGATGAGAAGATCTGCGTGGAAGCGGGATCGGATACTCCTCTTGGCCCGACCAATGCCGTCCGTGGAGCGTCCAGGGTCGGTGATTGCTGACCCTGTCGTCCCACCCTCACCACGAAACCTCCCGACGTCACGGCTCGCGCCGCCTGTGTCAGGCCCGCCGCATCCGCATCGCCTTGCGCTTGGTCCTGCTCGTCAATGCCGCGCTCGGTGTCGCACCGTACTGACCTACGGCGCGTCGTCGGCGGGGGTGTAGTCGGTGGAGAGGGTGAGGTCTTCCCAGGTATCGAGTTCGCGGTCGATCGCGTCACGTCCGGCTCGTACCAGGCGCAGAGCGTCCGCCCCCAGGACGAGGTGGGCCGGCGGGTTCGGTTCGTCGAGGATACGCAGGAGGGCGGCAGCCGCCTTGGCGGGATTGCCGAGCTGTTGGCCGCTGGCGGTCTGCCGGGCGGCGCGGATGGGTTCGAACAGCTCGTCGTAGTCGGGGATGGTCCGCGGTGCGCGGACCATGGAGCGGCCCGCCCAGTCGGTGCGGAAGGAGCCGGGCTCGATGGCGGTGACATGGATGCCGAAGCCGGAGACTTCCTTGCCGACGGCTTCGAGAATGCCTTCCAGCGCGTACTTGCTGCCGCAGTAAGCGGAGACGCCGGGGAAGGAGGCCAGGCCACCCATGGAGGTGACGGCCAGGATGTGCCCGCGGCGCCGTTCGCGCATGTAGGGCAGGACGGCTTGGACGGTGGCCGCGGCGCCGAAGACGTTGACGTCGAACTGGGCGCGCAGCTCAGGCAGGGGCGTCTCTTCGAAGGTGCCTTCCAGGCCGTACCCGGCGTTCGCGATCAGTACGTCGACGGGGCCGACGGTCTTCTCCACCTCACGGGTAACGGCGAGGACAGCAACGTCATCGGTGACGTCGAGGAGGCGGGCGTGAGCGCGCTCCGGGTGGAGAGCGGTGAACGCTTCCGCGTCGGCTTCCTTGCGGACGGTGCCGACGACCGTGTGCCCGGCGTCCAGTGCGGCGGCGGCGAAGGCACGGCCCAGGCCGCTGCTGACGCCGGTGACGAGAAGGATCTTGGCGGTGGGTGTCATGCCTGGCTCTCCTTGTACAGGACGAGGTGCTCGTGGAGGAGCACGCCGTCGCGGATGTCGCCGGTGGCGGTGAAGCCGGTGTCGTCGACGTACTCGAGGTGGCTGCCCGTCACGGTGTAGCGGCCGGTGTAGGCGCTGCGGCGGTTGCCACGCGCCTCGTCGTAACGCCCGTCGCGCAGCAGTTCCTGCCGGATGTGTCCGTCCGCGGTCACCCACATCCCGACCACGTCCACGTCGACATCCGCGTCTCCGGTCCCGCGCTCCGCAGATTCCTGCGGCGGCCTCGACTGGTTGTTCCTCACCAGGTGCTCCTTCTCGTCTCGCTGTGCTGATCACCAGCGTGGACGCCCGTGGAGGAGGGAGCCAGGACGAGCCGTGCCTGGGTACGGCGCACCCAGGCACGCGGGTGGAGTGCGGCTTAGCCTGAAGAAGTGACCAGCAACGACCTCGGAGATTTCCTGCGCGCCCACCGCGCCCGCCTGCGCCCCGACGATGTCGGGCTCGTCTCCTACGGCGCACGCCGGGTGGCGGGGCTGCGGCGGGAGGAGGTCGCCGTCCTGGCCGGGATGAACAGCGACTACTACGCCCGTCTGGAGCAGGGCCGCGAGCGCAGCCCCTCGCCTCAGATCCTCGATGCGATCAGCAGCGCCCTGCGGATGGATGACGCAGCGCGGGAGCACATGTTCCGGCTGGCCGGCACCGCACCGGAAGGTGAGCGGCCGCAGCCGAGAGATGCGGTGAGTCCTGCGCTGCGGCAGCTCCTGGACATACACCCGACCGCCGCTGCGTTCGTACTGAACCCGGCCAACGACTTCCTGGCGTCGAATGCGCTGGCCGACGCACTGTTCTCACCGTTCGAGAACATGGACAACATGGCCCGTATGACGTTCCTCGATCCGGCCGCACGAAGCTTCTTCACCCAGTGGGGACGGGCCGCCGAGGCGGTCGTCGCCGGGCTGCGCCACGCCACGGGTCTGGACCCGGACTATCGGCGCCTGCACGAGCTTGTCGACTCCCTGACCGAGGAGAGCGAGGAGTTCGCCGCACTGTGGTCCTCGCACACCGTGCACGGAAAGTCCCATGCCCGCAAGGAACTTGTTCACCCCGATGTCGGTCCCCTCGACCTCACCTACCAGACCTTCGACGTCCGCGGAGCGCCGGGCCAGCAACTGGTGATCTACCACGCCGAACCGGGGAGCCCCGGCGCCCAGGCACTCACCCTGCTCGGCAGCCTCCACGCCACACGCCACCAGGGGTCCGCCCCGGAGCAGTAACGCCCCGGTGCGGCCCGCCCTGGGGCGCCCTAGTTATAGAACTGACGGACGTTGACAGGTGGGTCTCTCGCCCGTGGTGCGGGGGCACAGGCCGCAGGGGCGTTGAGAACGTACGCGCGGGCCCGCGGTCACGCCTCCAGATACTCCTGGTCGAGCCAACGGCATACGAACGCGGCCACCTTGGCGGCCGACATACCGCTCGTCTCGACGACGAGGTCGGGTTTGGTGGCCTGCTTGGGCAGATTGTTCTGATGCAGTGAAAGGCCGACCGGATGAGCGTGGCGGCGCTGCCGGTCAGCCAGCGGCTCGTCGGTGACCGAGAGCTCGATGAAGGCGACCCGGGCCAACCCCCGTACACGCAAGTCGAGGAGTCGGCCTTCGAGGTCCGTGTTGACGACGGGCTCGAAGGCCTGACCATCGACGATCACACCGACGCCGGCGCAGAGAATGCCCGCGATCCCCGCGTTCATCGCGTGGAGCATGGCGATGGCGTCGACACCGTTGTTGATCCGGCGCGCCCCAGGCATGGCCGGGACATCCTGGTAGGTGAAACCACGTTCTGCGAATCGGGCATGTGCAACGCCACCGGCCCACTGCCCGGGCACCATTCGGTAAAGCTCGTCCACTCCGAAGCGCAGCAGGGGCTCACGGGCGTGGTCCTGGACGGCGGCCGCCAACGTCGACTTTCCGGCGGCGGAAGGCCCGGTGATCACAACGCACAGTGGAGGCTCGCCATCCATGCAAGAACCCCTTGTCTCGATGCTCACGAGCCGCGGAATGGCTCGCCGACGAGGGTGAACCGCCCTGGCCGGCGCGGCTGCCCGGCCGCGGTCGACGAGGCGCTTCGTCTCCGACCGTACCCCTTCCACGCCGGCCGGGCACAGTTCCAGCCCGAGTACGACGGCGATCCGATATTGGACGGTCGATATCGGATGTTCTTCAGGTCCTTCCCGGCAGTTGGTTGTTCAGTGGTGCACCGGTGAGGGCGTCAGCGACCGTGAGGCTGTCTTCGTAGACGGCGTATCGGGTGATCAGGCCATCTTCGATGGTGAGGTGGAGCGCGCAAAGGGCTGTGTACGGACGGCCTGTGGCTTTCACAGTCTGCCAGATGTCTCCCAGCACGATCGCGTCCGTACCGTCGGTCAGGACGCGGGATACCGTCCCGGCTGATTCCTCGGGGACGTGGAAGGCGGCTATCTCCCGGAAGTGGTCCGCGACATCGGCTCGGGTCGAGCGGGGGCGAATCCACGGCACCGCCGGGTGGCCGCCGGCCGGCCAGTTCAGCCGCCAGTCGACGTGTTCCGCGAACAGTTCGGAGATCCGGTCCGGGTCGCCCTCGCCCAGTCGGCGGAGGAACTCCTCCGCCGTGGGTTATGAGCTCGGCTTGGTCTCGGCCACTGTGTCCACGGTGAACTGGTACTCGTTCCGGATGCGCCCGTTCTCGCCAAGGGTCAGAACGATTCGACCGGTCCAGGCGATGCCCCCTCCAGCTGCCGGGGCCATGTGGGTGGTGAAGGTGATCGTGTCGTGGTGGCCGGTCGCGTCGCCGGCGGACCGGAATACGTATCCCGCGTCCCGCACCAGATTCTTGTGTGCCTCCGCGATCCGGGCTTCGAGGGCGTCGTGACCGTGGTATCGGGCGGATTGGACGGTCTCGGTACTGTCCGCGTCCCACAGCTCGCCGATGACCTTCCGGCGCGCAGCCGAGTCGGGCTCGTTCCACACCGCGACGTACTTCTCGACAAACCGGTCGATATCAATGTCGATGTCCACGAGCGGGACGCTATTTCCACTCCACTGACACCTTGTGTCAGTGGAGTGCGACAGACTTCTTCGCATGCGCGCCAGCCGACTGGTATCCATTCTGCTGCTCCTGCAGAACCGGGAACGGATGACAGCCCAGGAGCTGGCCGACAGCCTGGAGGTGTCCGTACGCACCGTCTACCGGGACGTGGAGTCCCTCAGCGCGGCAGGGGTGCCGCTGTACGGCGAGCCCGGTCACGAAGGCGGTTATCGGCTGCTCGGCGGTTTCCGTACGCGGCTGACCGGACTGACCGTGGATGAGGCCGATTCGCTGTTCCTGACCGGGCTGCCGACGGCCGCGGCCGACCTGGGCATGGGCTCAGTCGTAGCTACCGCGCAGCTGAAGCTCATGACCTCGCTGCCTTCCGAGTTACGCGACCGTGCCGGCCGGATCGCCGAGCGCTTCCACCTCGACGCGCCCGCGTGGTACCGGGAGGGCGACCGCGCGCCGTACCTGAGCGCTGTCGCCGGAGCCGTATGGGACAACCGAGCCATGCGGATGCGCTACCTGCGCTGGGCCGAACCTCACGAGATCACCCGGGTCGTAGAGCCCTATGGGCTGGTGCTCAAGGCAGGTCACTGGTACCTCGTGGCCGGCGGGAACGAAGGGGTTCGTACCTACCGCATCTCACGGATAGTGGACCTTCATCTCCTCGATGAAGAGTTCGAACGGCCCGAGGGCTTCGGCCTGGCCGCCCATTGGGAGAACTATCTGCAGCTCTTCGACGCGCGCCGCCGCCAGGGCGAGGCCACCGTACGCCTGTCTCCAAGCGCCTTCCATCAGCTGCCTCATCTCTGGGAGTCCGCCGTGGCCGACGCCGCACAGCGCACCGTCACATCCCCGGATGCCGATGGCTGGGTCCAGGTGACCATCCCGATAGAGTCCGCCGAACAGGCCCTTCCCGAACTCCTCAAACTCGGCGCCGATGCCGAGGTCCTGGCCCCGGCAGAACTGCGCGACCACATGGCCAGGACTCTCGGTGCTCTGGACCGCATCTACCGACGGCCGGTCCGACCTTCGTCAACGCTGCCCGATCCCGCCGAACATCACTGATGAGTGACCGATGCCCGAGCCGATGTCCCAGACAGCTGACACCTACCGGACTCCCGACCTGGCCGCGAAGTTCCGCACCATGTGGGGCAGCGCCGAGCCCTCTCTCGCGGAGGGCACCTACCACGCCGACTCCGTCCCCCGCCACGGTGACCCCCGTTGGGGGCTGAGTCTGGTCGTGCCGATCGACGGTAACACTGCCGTTCGCACCATGTGGCAGGTTCACGCCAATCCCTGAACCGTTACGGTCACTGATCACCTCGACGGTGCGGGACGCCGCGCGAGGCTGCACCACGTCGTCCAGGCGGGGGCGATGCTCCGAGCTTGCTCTTCGCCCGATTCGGGTGTGGGGCCCCCTCCGCCGGGGAGGCGGCCCCACACCGCGCCGGGCAGCGGAGGTCAGCGGATGTCGGCCTCGACCGCGGAGGGGACCAGCCGGGTGCCGTCGGTCAGCCGGAACTCCAGCGTGATCGGGTGCGTACCGACTGCTGCGTCCGTCGTGGCCCGTACAGCCACCCGCTCGGCGTCGCCCCGGGTGCCGCGCACCTTCAGCGTGCCGCTCGACGGCTCCAGAACGACCCCGGCGGGTGCGGAGGCCGTCCAGTGGACGGTGTGGCCGGTGAAGTCGACGTCCTGGGCCTCGACATCGAGCGCCGCGGAGTCGCCGCCGCGGCTCAGCACCAGGAATCCCGGGTCGCCGAACCCGGCCGCCGGGCTCCCGTAGGTGTCGACGACGTCCTGGCGGATCCGGGCGTCGTCGTACGGCGACTGGGCGTCCGGGCCGCTCCAGCGCCACCATGCCTGCATGTTGGGCAAGGAGATGCCGTTGAACCGGTTGCGGTGCACCAGTGCCCGGTACTCCCGTCGTGCGGCGACGAGTTCGGCGCTGTCCGCCGGGGCCGAACCGATCCGCATGTCGGCCAGTGCGATGTCCGCGTTGCGGATCAGCCGGTCGAGAACGGTCCGGGGCGCGGCGTCCTTCGTCTGCCCGGCCGCCTCCCGGAGAGCGGCTCGGGCCTGCCCGTAGGCCGTGGCGAGTGTGGCGGGCGCCTGGGTGTCGGGGTCCAGGCGTGTCAGGTCGTAGTAGCGCCCCATCGCGTCGGCCGCACCCGCGCCGAACCGGGCCCGGAGGTAGCCGTCGAGATACCCGCCCGCGTCCAGTCCGCTGTCCCAGGCCAGCGCGGCGACCAGGCTCTGCACGTGCTCGTACGTGATCCAGTCGCCCGGCTCGCTGTACATGCCGATGCCGTCGAGCCCGAGCCCGGACTCGAAGGCCGCGTCGCCCGCGATGGTGGCGAGCGGGTGCACCGGCAGGCTGCGCCAGCGGTAGCGGCGGTAGTACTCGTACATCGCCAATGGTCCCTGGTGCGTGGTCCGCCAGGCGCGAAGGGCGTTCGCCAGCCCCGTGTTGGCACCCACCGCGGGGTCACCCAGATGACCGTCGTAGTTCCGGGAGTACGGGGCGAAGTCCACGATGACCTCGGGGTCGCTGGCGTACTCCGGGGCGGGCGGCTGCACCGTGGACGCGTACGCGATCCGTTCGACGCGGACGCCGGGGAGTTCGTCGCGCAGCACCCGGGCGAGTTCGTTGACCACCACCGACTCCGCGTTGGAGGCGGTGCCGTACCGGTCGAGGACGGGCTTCTGGAAGGCGCCGACATCCGGCGGCCAGCAGTCGAAGAGGGTGATCTCCGGGCGCTCCCGCAGGAAGGCGACGACCTTGGCCACGTACGCGTCCAGGGCCTCGGGGTTGTAGATGTCGAAGACCGGGCCGCCGGACTCGTAGAACTGCGGGTGGTCGGCCATCGGAAGGAAGCTGTCGTAGCCGTGGCCACCGGTCTCGATCCGGAGCGAGCGCCTGGTGGCCTCCCGGACCAGGACGTCGCGCACTCCGTCGTACGTGGTGACACCCAGGCCCAGGTAGTCGGTCGGGTAGACGAAGGTGTTCAGCCGGTTCTTGGCCATCCAGTCGAGCAGCGGCGGCAGGCTCGCCGCGGTGTGGCTGAACCCCTCCTCGGCGTACTGGCGGCGTAGTTCGGTGGCCGGCCTGTCGGTGAGGCGTACGGGCGGAAGTTCGAGGGTGCGGGTGCTCGGTATGTGCTCGTGGTGGCCCTCGTACGCCGGGAACGCCGGAGCGAAGAAGCGCACACCGGCACGCTCCAGGAGCGCGTAGACGGCGTACAGCGGGGCCCGGTCGCCGCGACCCGTCAGCAGGAGGCAGGTGTCGTCGCCGAGCAGGGTGAAGGAGTCCTCCGGCGCATCGACGAGTTCGCGTCCGGCGTCGGCCAGCCTGCTCGCGGGGAAGCCGCCCGTTCCGCCGGTGCCCGCGCTCAGGGCCACCAGACCGGTGACGCCCTCCGGCGCCGAGGATCCGGGGCCCCGGACGGCACGCAGCGTCAGCCGGACACCAGTGATCCTGCGGAGGTAGTCGCGCAGTTCGGTGGCGGCGAACTCGGCGCTGCCGGCGCCCCACCAGAGCACGGCGGCCCGGGCCCGGCCGCCGGAGACCACCCGGAGCGGGGCGCCGGCCGGTCGGGCGGTGTCCGCCGCGGCCTCGGTTGCGGTGATCCCAGGCAACAGGGTCGCACCGGCCAGTCCGGCCGCCCCCGCGAGGAATCCGCGCCGTCTCATGGCGCCGGCCGCGGTGGTGCCGTCGGAGTGTGTGGAGCCGTTCATGAGCGATCCGTCTTTCCGGCCTCGGCGTACAGGTCGCCCAGGTAGTAGTCCGAGGCCTTGCCCGCCTTGGGCAGCTTCCCCATCCGGTTGAAAACGCCGGCCAGTTCGTCGAACCAGCCGTCGACCGTGCCGTCCTTGCCGAGCTCGGTCAGCTCGGACGAGGGCAGGATCTTCACGTACTTGGTAGAACCCTTGAGATGACCGGCCGGCAACTTCAGGAAGTCGGCCGCGACGGTCTCCGACTCCTCGGGATGCGCAGCGATCCAGTCACCGGCCTGCTTGAGCACCCCGGTCACGTTCTTGACCAGTTCCGGGTTTCCGGAAGCGAGCTTCGGCTGGGTGACGAAGACATTCGGGAAGGTCAGCTCGGGGTAGTAGTCCTCGGTGCGGCTGACCTCCTTGAGACCGGGCACCTTCTTCTTCATCGTGTCGATCAGCGGGTACCAGGTGGCGGCAGCGTCGACCTGGCCCGAGGAGAACGCCGTGACGACGGTCGAGGCGTCCATGGCGACCCTCTTGACGTCATCGGGCTTCAGACCGGCCTTGCTCAGCGCCAGGTCGAGGATCATGTCGCCGGAGGTGCCTTCGGCGACGGCCACCTTCTTGCCCTTGAGGTCGGCGGGCTTCTCGATTCCGGAGCCGGGCCGGGCGATGACGCGGTCGGCGAGGCCCAGCATGTTGACGGAGACGATGGAGGCACGGCCGGATGCGGGCAGCCACAGGGCGCCGGGGCCCAGGTAGCCGAAGTCCAGGTTCCCGGATCCGAGTGCCTGGACCTGGAGCGGGCCGTTCGTGAACACCTTGAGGTCGGGCGTGATGCCCGCTTTCTTCCACAGTCCCTGCTTCTGGGCGACGGCCAGCGCGACGGAGCCGCTGTAGTCGGCGATGTAGCCGAACTTCACCTTCCGCGGTCCGCCGTCAGCGGTATCCGAGGAGGAGCCGTCCCCGCAGCTGGTGGCGAAGGACACGAGTGACAGGGCCAGGAGCAGGCCGGCCGTTCGACGGCCGACAGCACGGATCGACTTCATGACACCATTCCTTCGAGCGGGGCCGGCTGGTGGTGGACGGCGTGCCACACCTGGGCACGCAGTTCGGCGAACTCGGGCGACAGTCGTTGTTCCTCGGTCCGTGGGTAGGGCAGCGTGACCGGAATGACCGTGTGGACGCGGCCGGGGCGGGCCGCCATGACGACGACGCGGTTGGCGAGGAAGACCGCCTCGTCGACGTCGTGAGTGATGAACATGACGGTGCGCCGGTCACGGCCCCAGGTGTCCAGGAGCGACTCCTGCATCCGGACCCGGGTGAGGGAGTCGAGGGCGCCGAATGGTTCGTCCATGAGGAGGACCTTCGGGTCCACGGCGTACGCGCGGGCGATGGCGCAGCGCTGCTTCATGCCGCCGGAGAGCGTCTTGGGCAGGGAGCCGGCGAAGTCGGTCAGACCGACGAGTTCGATGACCTCTCGGGCCCGGCGGCGGCGCTCCGCCTTGTTGACGCCCGCGACCTTGAGGCCGTACTCGACGTTGGCGGCGACGGTCATCCAGGGGAAGAGCGCGTACTGCTGGAAGATGACGCCCCGTTCGGGGGCGGGCCCGCGGACGGGGGTACCGTCGACGGTCACCTCCCCGCCGGTGGCGTCCAGGAGTCCCGCGGCGATGTTCATCAGAGTGCTCTTACCGCAACCGGAGGGCCCGACGACGGTGACGAACTCGCCGTCGTCGATGTCGAGGCTGACCCGGTCCAGGGCCAGGAAGTCACCGTCCTTGACCGCGAAGTCGCGGGTCACGTCACGGAAGTTGATGGTGGGCATGGTTACCGCCGTTCCTGCCAGTGGGTGAGCCGACGCTCGGCGAGGAGCAGCAGCCGGTCCATGGCGAGGCCGATCGCGCCGATCGCGATGAGCTGGACGAAGATGGTCGGCAGGTCGTAGTAGATCTGGGCCTGCTGCATCCGGAAGCCCAGTCCGCCCTGGGCCGCGATGAGTTCGGCGGCGACGACGGTCGCCCAGGAGGCGCCGAGCCCGATCCGCATGCCGACCAGGATGAACGGGGTGGAGGCGGGTACGACGATGCCGATGAAGACCTGCGGGTCCCGGGCGCCGAGCACCCGGGCGGCGTTGACGAGGGTGACGTCGACGGCGACGACGCCCTGGAAGGTGGAGACGACGGACGACAGGAACGAGGCCAGGAAGATCACGAAGATCTTCGGGGTCTCGTCGATGCCCATGAGGACGATGGCGAGCGGGATGATCGCGAGGGGCGGCACCATGCGGAAGAACTGCAGCCACGGCTCGATCAGCCTGCGCACGACCGGGTACCAGCCCATGACGAAGCCGACCGGTATCGCCAGGACGACTCCGAGGACGTAGCCGATCAGGACGCGCTTCAGGCTGGCGCCCGCGTCGGCGAAAAGGGTTCCGTCGGCGATGAGTTCACCGGCGCGGCGGGCCACGACGGCGGGGCCGGGGAAGCCGTCGATGCCGCTGTTCGCGAGGGCGGCCCAGGTGAGCAGGCCCAGCGCGGCGGACGCGAGGGCGAGCAGCACGTTGGTGAGACGGCCGGTGCCGCGCCGCTTCTTCCTGGCGCTCCCCGTACCTTCGGGGCTCTTCGCGCCTTCCGGGGCTCCGCGCTCGCCGCGGTGTTCCACGGGAGCGTCGACCGGGGCCTTCATGCCACCTCCTCCGCGACGCCGTCGACGTCCGCCGCCCGGTCGCCGCCGATGTCGGCCATGTAGCTCATCCAGGTGTACGCGGGGTCGCCGCGCCGCAGCAGTTCGCGGTAGAGCCGCACGGTGAGGTCGCGCCGGACCTGTGCGTAGGCGGGTGCCTCGTACACGTTGTGCAGTTCGTGCGGGTCGGTCTCCAGGTCGTACAGCTCGTGCACGCTCTCCGGGTTGTGGACCAGCTTGTGGCGCCGGTCGCGGAGCATGCGCTGGGAGTACGGGAAGTGGTGGCCGTGGAATTCGGCGACGATCTCGTCACGGGTGTCCCCCTCGTCGGCCCCGTGCAGCAGGGGCAGCAGGCTGGTGCCGTCGCACTGGTCGGGCACGGGTGCGCCGGCGAGTTCGAGAATGGTCGGGTTGAGGTCGATCAGACTGGCGAAGTCATCGCTGACCTGGGCGGGGGCTCCTGGGACACGGACGATGCCGGGGATGTTGTAGATGTCCTCGTACATGGCCGGGCCCTTGTCGTTGAGCCGGTGGGCGCCGGTGAACTCTCCGTGGTCGGCGGTGAAGACGACCGCTGTGTCGTCCCACAGACCGTGTCCCTTCAGCGCTTCGATCAGCCGCCCGGCCTGGTGGTCGATCATCGTGACGTAACCCCAGTAGACGGCGATGAGCTTGCGCCACGCGGCGGCGTCGAAACCGTCCGACGACCAGTACGCGCTGTACTGGCGCTGCACCTCGGGCTTCCCGGCGAAGGTCTCGGCCATCGAGGCGGGCAGGGGGACGTCGTCGGGGTCGTAGAGGTCGTAGTAGCTGTCGGGGATCAGGTAGGGCAGATGGGGGCCGTACCAGTGGCAGGACAGCATGAACGGCTTGCCGGTCGCCTTCCATTCACCGGCGTAGCGGTCAAGTAGGCCGAGCGTGCGGTCGGTGAGGAAGGCCTCGATGGTGGCCTCGGCGGGCTGCTGGAGCCGGCCTGCGATGAGGTGCCCGCGGCCGGTGCCGTTGGCGGCCGTCCCGAAGACCGCTTCGCGCACCGCGAAGGGCGGGAAGCCGTTGTCCTCCAGCCACTTCTCGTACGAGGGGTGGTGGACGGGGTTGAGGGCGCCGGGCAGGTGCTCGCCGTCGATGCCGTAGAACTCGGGGCCGCGCTCGCGGCCGATGTGCCACTTGCCGACGTGGCCGACGGAATAGCCCTGGTCCATCAACTGGCGCCAGAGCATGGGGCTTTCCTCGGACAGTTCGTCCTTGCTGCCGCCGTTGCGCTCGGGGTTGTTCAGCATCCCGTGGCGGAACGGGTGGAGACCGGTCGCCAGCGAGGCACGGGCCGGAGTGCAGATGGCGGTCGGGGTGTAGAAGCGGTCGAAGCGGGTCCCCCCGGCCGCCAGGGCGTCCAGGGCCGGGGTGTCGACGAGCGGGTTGCCGTAACAGCCCAGGGTGTCGACCCGGTGCTGGTCGGTCATCAGGAACAGGACGTTGCGCGGAGCCACTCGGGCCGCCCTTTCGGTGGTCGCTCACTGTGCTGCCGGGGAGCCGGCCGGCAGGTGGTCCAGGCGTGCTGGGCGACGTACCGGCGCGGGCGATTGACCGGAACTGTATGGAGGACCACTTTTTTACGTCAACCCTTGGGAATAAACATTGTGTGAATTCGTCCCGTGCGTTGACAGAAACCCCTTGACCGATCGACCATGCGTCCATGACGGAACGCACCGACGCCCTGCAACGCCTGCGCAGGGCCAACGAAGCCGCCGTACTCGGTGAACTGCGCAGGTCGGGTGCGCTGAGCCGCACCGAGCTCAAGGAGCGGGTCGGGCTCTCCCGTACCACCCTGTTCGCGATCGTGTCCCATCTGCTGGAGCGCAATGCCGTCGTCGAGCAGCCGGCCCCCGACCCGGAGCAGCCGCGCGGCCGGGGCAGGCCCGCCCTGGTGATCTCCCTCAACTCCCGGGGCGCCGAGCTGATCGGTATCGATCTCCAGCGCCACCGGATCCATGTGGTGGTGGCCAACTGCGCCCATGAGATCGTCGGCCGCTACAGCGCTCCCGTACCGGCGGACAGCGGAGCCGCAGAACGGGCCGCGCAGGCGATCCGCGCCGTCGAGGAGCTGGTGCGGCGCGAGAACATCAGCCTCGCCCCCGTCCAGGGCATCGGCCTCGGCCTCCCCGGCTTCGTGCAGAATCCGGCCTCCGGCGATCCGCGCACGATGACGCCGTTCGCCGGCCATGTCGTCGCCGAGCTGAGCCGGCACTTCGACGCGCCCGTACTCACGGACAACAACTCCCGGCTGGCCGCGCTCGCCGAGGTCACCTGGGGCGCCGCCCGCGGCTTCGACAACGCCGTCTATCTGCGCTGGTCGGAGGGGGTCGGTGGCGGACTGGTCGTCAACGGCGCGCTGGTGCACGGCGCGCACGGTGTGGCCGGCGAGATCGGCCACACCAGCTGCGACCCCGAGGGCAAGCCCTGTCACTGCGGTGGCCGCGGCTGTCTGGAAGGCTTGATCTCCGTGCCCGCGCTGCTCGCCGCCTGCGCCGATCGCGGGGTGATGGCCCAGGACGCCGCGGAGCTGCTCGCGCTCGCCACCGAGGGGGTGCCGGAGGTGGCCGACGTGATCCGGACCGCGGCCGTCACCGCCGGCCGGGTCCTCGCCGCCCTCGCCGCGCAGGTCGACCCCGAGTGCATCGTCGTCTACGGGGAGCCGGCCGCCCTGGACAGCCTCGTCCTCACCCCCATCCGGGAACAGCTCGCCGCGCTCTCCCTGCCGTCCGCCCCTCGCGCCATCGAGGTGCGCGGTTCCACTCTCGACGGCGAGGCGGCCGCGCTCGGCGGGGTGGCCCTCCTGCTGCGCACCACCGGCCAGAACCTGGAGGAGCTGCTCGGCCGGCCGGCCGCCGACGCTCCCGCCGCCCCGGACGGGGGTATCGCCCGGTGAACGCCGGCCACGGTCCCACCGTGCTCGGTGTGCTCCCATCCCATCCCGCCGGGGTGTTCATCTCGGTAAGCGTGCAAGGGCAGTTACTCACCGCGCCCTTATCCCCTTGGCACACGGGTCGGCCCGGGGCCCCGGACCTAGAGCTTGGACTGCCCGGCCTGTCAGGCGAAGCGGACCGTGACCCTGAGGCCGCCGTCAGGACCCGGTTCGGCGTGCGGATCGGTGCCGTGTGCACGGGCTATGGACCGGACGATGGACAACCCGAGGCCATGCCCCGTGGTGCCGGTACGGTCCTGCCCGAGGCGCCGGAACGGCTCGAACAGTCCCTCGACGCGCTCGGGGTCGACCGGCAGTCCGGTGTTGGTGACGGTGAGCGTCCTGCCGTGCACCGTCACGTCCACCCGGCCGTCAGGCCGGTTGTACCGGAGCCCGTTGGCCACCAGGTTGGAGATGAGATGGCGCAGCAGCACCGGCTCGCCGGTCACCCGCGCCGGGGCGTCGAACTCTGTGTGCAGCGCGAGTCCCTTCTCCTCGGCAAGGTGACGCAGGTCGGCCGTGGCCGCGTCGGTCAGCTCCGCCAGTTCCACCTCCTGCGTGCGCTCAAGTCCCCGGTCGCTGCGCGCCAGGAGCAGGAGGGACGCGATGAGCCGCTCGGCCTCACGGTTGGTGGTGAGGAGGTCCTCGCGGGTCTCCGCGAGGTCGCCCGGGAGCGGATCGGCGAGCCCGACCTCGATGCAGGCGCGCTGCACGGCGAGCGGGGTGCGCAGTTCATGGGAGGCGTTGGCGACGAAGCGGTGCTGGCTGTCGAAGGAACGCTGCAGGCGGTCCATCATGGAGTCGAAGGCGTCGGCGAGACGGTGCAGTTCATCGTTCGGGCCGGTCAGGCCGAGCCGTTGGTCAAGGCTCTGCTCGCTCATCCGCAGCGCCGTCTCGGTGACCGCGGAGACGGGACGCAGCGCACGGCCGGCCAGCCATCTGCCGGTCAGTGCCGCGACGACGGTCATGAGGACCAGGCCGATGACCGACCAGAAGAGCATCTGTTGAAGTGCCGTGGTCTGCACGGCCTGCACGGTCTCCCTGACCAGGGCGACCGCCTCGCTCTCCGCACCGTCCACCCCGCCGGACCCGGTATGCCCCTGATGGGGCTGGGACACCGCTCCCCCGGGATCCGCCGAATCCCACTGTTCGGGCGGCGACGCCGTGTCGTCCGGATCCGCCGGGATCTTGCTGACGGAGATGCCGGCTGTCCTCTCCGCCGTCCCGTAGCGCGCCAGAAGGACGACGAACGCCAGCAGCGAGGTGCCGGCCAGCAGAAAGAGACCGCCGAACGCGAGGGCCAGCCGGGAGCGGAACGGGATACGCGAGAGCGAGATCCGGCGGAGAGGGATACGGGGGATACGGGGCATGCTGGGCATGCGTCGGGGGGCGTTCATGGGGCGAGGCGGTAGCCGAGTCCGGTGTCGACGGCGATCGTGCCGGGACCGCCGAGTTTCCTCCGCAGTCTGCTGACGGTGGCGCGGACGGCACTGGTGCGGGGGTCGAGGTTCTCGTCCCAGACAGTCCGCAGGAGGTCCCTGTGGGAGACGGCCTCTCCGCGGAACTTCAACAGCATGTCGAGGACGTCGAACTCCCTGGGCGTGAGGTCCACGGGACGGCCGTCGGCGAACACCTCACGGCGCACGCGGTCCAGCCGGATGCCGCCGTGCCGCAGCACCGCGTCCGGCTGTCTCGGCGTGCGGCGGTACAGGGTCCGGATACGGGCCACGAGTTCGGCGAAGTCGAAGGGTTTCGCCAGGTAGTCGTCGGCGCCGAGTTCGGTCAGCCCGTAGATCTTGTCGTCGGTGCCGCCGGCCGCCGTCAGCATGAGCACCCGGGGACGCACCGTCAGGCAGGCCAGGCGGCGGCACACCTCGTCGCCCGTCAGCACCGGAAGATCGCGATCGAGCACGAGCACGTCGTATTCGGTCAGCAGACACATCCGTTCGGCCTCGTCGCCACAGGCCGCGACATCGACGGCGATCGACTCACGACGCAACCCCTTCGCGATCGTACGGGCGAGCACACGGTGGTCTTCGGCCAGCAGAACCCTCATGGCGCTCATGAAAACAGCCGCACGGTTACAGACGCATAAGAGTCTTGGCTTTCAGCCGTCAGGGACCCTCAAGGTGACGGCAGGTCAGCCGCTGACGCTCCGAGATGCGGGCTCAAGGCCCCGGGGACAACGGGCGGCATCGGCGGCGGCCCGGTAGCGCCTCGACGTGTCCGACGCCGTGCTCACCCAGTGGGCCGACGCTCAGACCGAGTCCGCGGCACTCGGCGAGCAGGCCGGGCAGCGCGCCCAGCGTGGCTCGCCACGCGCCGGGCGCGCTCCACCCGTCCGCGTCGTGCAGCAGCACGGTGCCGCCGCCGGTCAGATTTCTGAGGACCGATGCCTTCACGGAGCCGGCATCGGCGTTCGCCGTCCAGTCCCTGCCCCACGTCGACCACAGGACAGGTCGCAGGCCGGCACGGCGGGCGCCGGCCAGCCGGCCGCCGGTGAGAATGCCGTAGGGCGGTCGGTACCACTGCGGAGCCGTCCCACAGATCCGCCGGACCGCGTCGGCGGCTCGCTCCACCTCCCGTACGTCACGCGACGGCGTGGGAAACCGGGGCCGGTCGTGCCGCCAGCCGTGCACGGCGACCTCGTGACCACCTGCCACGAGTGCCCGGCCGAGGGCGGGATGGCGTATCAGCGACGCGCCGACGAGGAAGAAGGTGGCCCGCACCTCGTGCTCGGCGAGAACGCGCATGAAGTACGGGGTGCTGGCCGGGTCCGGCCCGTCGTCGAATGTCAGCGCCACATGGTCGGGACGGCCTCGGCCGTCCAGTGCGGGGAAGAATATCCTCCGTACAGGTGGCAGCCAGGTGGCGGCGGGGCCCACATGCCACGCGGCGGCCGCGGTCAGCGCACCGGCCGCGACGCCGGACATCATGCCCGCACGCTGCGGACCAGGGTGTCTCACCATCTCCGTGCCTCCTTGCCCGATACCAATGGTGACCTGTTCAGACGCACACAGGCGAGCGCGATGAGCCCGAGCGATGCCACTTCCGGCAGCAGTCGCCAGCCGATGGTGATCTGCTCCTCGAACAGCGACACACCCAGCACGACGCTCAGCAGCGCGTCGCCGAGGGTGAGCGCGGGCTGCGACGCCGCCAGGGAGCCGGCTCGCAGGGTGGCCTGCAGCATCAGGAAGGAGCCCAGGCCGACGGCTGCGGCCGTGTAGATCTGCCAGGAGGTGAACACGCCCCCGGATCCGCCGAGCAGACCGAGCAGGTCCTTGACCAGTGCCGCGGTGAAGGAGAAGCCGATGGCGGTCACCGTCCCCAGCGTCGCTGCCCGCGCCGAGCCCCGCAGCCCCGCGCCCACGACGACCAGCACGATCGACACGGCAATGGCGGGTACGGCGCTGAAGAGCCACCTCTTCGGCGGAGCCGTCTCCATGCCGCCCGTCGGGCCGGCCAGGAGGAGGAAGGCCGCCAGCCCCAGCGCCATCCCGACGAACGCGCCCCAGGCCTGGGCCCCGGGCGGCCACCGGAACACGACAGCGGCCACCACAAGCGTGAACAACAGCTCCGTCGCCATCACCGGCTGAACCACTGCCAGTGGCCCCGTCGCCAGGGCGAGGGCCTGCGCCGCCCCGGAGACGATCAGGAGTCCCGCCCCCCAGCTCCAGGCCGGACGGCGAACGAAGCCGAACCGGCCGACGAGGCGCCCGCCGGAGGTGTCGGGCGGGTCGGCCGCTGCGGCGCGGCGCTGCAGTACGGAGGCGGCGGCGTTCCCGAGCGCGGCGAACAGCGCCAGTGCGATGGAAAGGGCGATCATGTGTCAGCCCCCGGCTTTCGTTCCGCTGCACGGGAAGCCGGAAGCCGGTCAGCCAAAGCGCATGGCCAGCCTGCGAAAGACATGCGGGGCCATACCCTGCAGTCGGGCGGGAAAGCCCAGCCAGCGCGGCACGGTGATCTCGTCCCGGTCCCCGGTCAGTGCGTCCTCGACTGCTGCCGCGACCCGCCCGGCCGGTAGCGGCCGGGGCCAGGAGCGCGTGTACGGGGCGTCACGGCGGTCGAAGAACGGTGTGTCGACGGGGCCGGGCAACACCAGGCAGAGTCGTACGCCGGTTCCCTGGAGCTCGTAGCGCAGGCTCTCCGCGAAGGGGATCAGCGCGCCCTTCGTCGCCGCGTACGCCGCCTCACCCCGTACACCGAGCCGCCCGGCCACCGAGCCGATCAGCACCAGTCGGCCCGACCCACGGGACACCATCTGCGGCAGCAACAGGTTGACCAGATGAAGCACGGCGCAGACGTTGACGCTCACCAGGCGATTCACGACAGCAGGTGTCATGTCGGTGTAGGCGCCGGCCCAGCCGAACCCCGCTGCGGCGACCAGTGCGTCGACCCTGCCGCTGTGCGCCAGGGCCGCCTCGGCCAGACTCCGGCAGCCCTGCTGGGAGGCCAGGTCCATCGGTAGCGCGGTCCCGGCGGTGCGGGCGGCGACCTCGCCGAGCCGGCCCTCGTCCCGTCCGCTGAGCAGCAGCTCCCACCGGCCACCGGCCGAGAGCCGGGAAGCGACTTCGGCGCCGATACCGGAGGAGGCGCCGGTGATCAACACGGCCTTCCGTCCACCGAGGGCAGCCCGGCCCGCCGCGGCCGACGGCGACACGTCGGCTTCGGCAGCGGGGGTGCCGCGGGGTGGCAGGTTGCCGAGGGGTGGGGTGCTCGCGCGCATGGGCTTCCGTCCTTCGTGGCCGCCGACGTGCTGAGCCTCTTTCCGAGCCAGCCCGCACCGGACGTACTGAGTCATCCTTCATGCAACCGGCACACCGGCAAACGTGCATCGCCCCTCTGGGCTAACGACTTCCCCGGTACAGGGTTGGCACCCGGGCCGCCCTCGGAGGAATATTCAGGAATGGGCAGGTTTCTGATCGTCAGCGCAAGCATGGGTGCCGGTCACGACGCCGTCGCTGCCGAACTGGCCGGGCGGCTGCGGGCCGACGGCCACAGGACCGCGTGCGTGGACCTCCTCGACCTCCTGCCCGTCGGCACAGGCCGAGGTCTGCGCGCCGCCTATCGCACCGCGCTCCGCCACTGTCCATGGGCCTACCAGGCGGTCTATGCGGCGTTCTTCCGCGACCACGGGGCACCGGCCGGGCGGCGCGACGGCTGGGCGCCGGATACCGCTCCGCTGGCCGCGGTCCTTGAGCCCCGCCTGCGCCATGTCGTCGACCGCTGGCGCCCGGACGCACTCGTCTCCACCTTCCACCAGGCCGCCCAGGTCACAGGCCGGCTGCGGGCCACGCATGGAGACTGCCCGCCCAGCACGGTCGTGGTCACCGACTTCGCCGTGCACCGGCAGTGGCTCCATCCGGGCAACGATCTGTATCTGTGTCCGACGGACGCCGCCGCGGCACGAGTACGCGCCGCGACCGGACGCCCGGCAAAAGTGTGCGGGCCGGTCGTACCCCGGGCCTTCACCGACGCCGGCCGCACACACACGGGCCGTCCGCCGGACCGCTGGACACGGGAGTTGGCGCGACGGGGCCCGGGCCGGCCCGTGGTGCTGGTATCAGCCGGTGCCTGGGGTGTGGGCGAGAGGCTGACCGGCACCGCGCTCCTGCTTGCCGGAGCAGGCCACCTGCCGGTGCTGCTGTGCGGCAAGGACGACAAGCTGCGGGCCCGCGCCTCCCGAGTCCCCGGCGTCCTGGCCTTGGGCTGGATCGAGGACCTGCCCGACCTGATGGCGGCATCCAGCGCGCTGGTCGACAATGCCGCGGGGCAGACGGCCACGCAGGCCCTGGCCGCCGGGGTACCGGTCATCGGATACCGCCCGATTCCGGGCCACGGGGCAGAGGGCGTGCGCGAGATGGCCGACACGGGCATCACCGAATACGTCGTCGACGACATCACGCTGCTCGACTCACTGGACCGACTGGCACGCCCCGGCCCTGACCGGGACCGCAGGATTGCCGCCGGGCGTGCGGTCTTCACCGCGGACGCGGCCCGGCTGGTGGCCCGCTGAACTCCGCCCCACACGGGCGGTCTCCCTCGCATTGCCTGAAACAAGTGGAAGCGAGGCGGCAATCATTGTTCTCGACCGCACGCCGCCGGGACCGCCCATAGTGCGGGTCCCCGGCGGCAGAAGCCGAACCGTGCTTCAGCGGAGTCCTAACGCGACTGCGCCCAGTCGTAGAGACGGTGGGCGCTGTCACCGAGGCGCGTGGCGTAGAGCGTGGGGGTCTGCCCGCCCGCGAGTTCCTCGTCGGTGGTGGTGACGCCCACGACGGTGCCGGTGCCGGTGCGGGTGTCGAAGTGGGCCAGGTGAGGGCCACCGCTCGAGCCACCTGACATGTCGCAGGTCTCACCCCACAGCAGGGGAGCCTTGGGCCCGGGGTGGCTCGTGCCCGCGCAGTGGATCATGCGGGATCCGACGTACTTGTCCCCGGGGTTATTGAGTCCGTCCTTCGGGTACCCGAAGGTGTGGACGAACTCGTCCTTGACGGGCTGGTCGAACCCGATTCGCTGGCTTCCGGCGACGTCCTCGATCGGGTGCCCCCCGGCCGCGGGGTTCGCCACAAGGAGCCCCGTGTCGTAGCCGGCGGCAGCGACGTCCGACGGTGCGGTGGCGTTCGGATCGGCGTTCCAGCGGGAAGAGGTGGCCATGGTCCTGATACTGAAGCCGCCGAGCGGTTTCGTTCCGTTGCGATAGCCGGGCACGAAGTACAAGTTGTGGTTCCAGGTGTCGTCGTCGGAAGGCGCGCCGACGCCTCTCAGGCAGTGTGCTGCCGTGATGACGGTACTGCGGTTGGCGCTCGTGACGACCGTCGCGGTGCAACTGCCGTCGTAGCCGTCGGAGAAGGTAAAGAACAGGCGGCCGACGTTCTTCTCCACCGCGCCGCCGTGAGTCCACACGGACCCGGAGTCCGGCGTGTTCGCGGGAAGCGGCCGCGGGTCGTCCGGCGTGTCGTCGTCCTCGGGTATGGGGGTGATCTCGGGGACCACAGCGCCCGCCAGCTTCAGCCGCTCAGGGCTCCAGTAGGCGTCGATCCGGTTGCGATCCTGTGCGGTCGTGGCGCCGGCGTGGGGGGTGGTGGCGTCCGGTCCATCCGCGCCGCCGCTGCTGGACGACGGGTTGTGCGGTGCGGCGT
The DNA here is from genome assembly GCF_040650935.1 of Streptomyces sp. NPDC048565. Lineage (NCBI taxonomy): Bacteria > Bacillati > Actinomycetota > Actinomycetes > Kitasatosporales > Streptomycetaceae > Streptomyces > Streptomyces sp. NPDC048565. The sequence goes on along the minus strand of NZ_JBEZIH010000019.1, from coordinate 114,735 downwards.
TGGCGGCCGCGGCCGGCGTGACCAGCGCGACGACGGCCGCCGACACTGTGACGGTGGCCCCGATCGCGCGGCGGAGGGTCCTGCGGGTGCTGCCCTGCTGACCGCATGGGCGACGAGATGGTATACGCATGCGCAGGACAGTAGTCACGCGATGTCAGGAAGAGGTCAGAGAAGTGTGCAGGCGGTGTTGGCACGGCGGGTCGGCCGGTCTTGCCGGACGGCGGGATGGTGACTCGGGGTCAGGCACGAGTGAAGCCCTGGTAGGAACGGGTCTGCGAAGATCACGGCAGTGAACTCGCCCAGCCCGACCAGGCATTCAACGCCGTGATCCGAGGCGTCCACGCTGTCGCCGAACGTGCCAACGCCTTGCTGAAGGTCACTTTCAAGGCCCTGCGCAGGGTCAGCCTCGACCCTGCGGCCATCACCCGCATCGCCCGAGCCGCCCTCGTCCTGCTCCAGCTCGAGCACGGCCGCACCGCCTGAACGAAGATCACAAAACGTCACGAGGCGTTACCGAGAAGAGTTCAGTGACCACCACCCGAGCACCCACCAGGGACGCTTCACCGAGGTTGAGCTCGGTGGCGGAAGCGACAGCGAAGCGGCACACTGCTGGAGCTGCTCGCGGCCGAACGCGACCGCCTCGACCGGCAGATGACGGACCTGCGGGACGTGCGCAACCGGCTGCACGACTGCATAACCGAGGCGCGGAATCATGACGGAACAGGGAGGCCGTGATCGAGAACGCGCGTCGGCTTCATCCGGGGACCGCCGTCTTTTCAGTCCAGGTCGGACATGTCGAGCACGAAGCGGTAGCGGACGTCGTTGCGCCGGAGGCGGTCGAGCACCGTGTCCACCTGCGACGACGGGAGTATTTCGATGTCGGCGGCGATGCTGTGGTCGGCGCAGAATTGGAGCATCTCGGCTGTCGCCGGGCGGCCTCCGCTGCCCGCGGAACTGAGCTTCTTGCGGCCGATGAGCAGGTCCATGGCCTCGACGGTGACGGGGCCCAGGTACCCGAGGAGGCTGAGGGTGCCGTCCATCGCCACCAGCTTCAGATACGGGGCGAGGTCATGAGGGGCGGAGATGGTGTCGATGACGACGTCGAAGGTGTCGCGTGCCGCGGCCATCTGTTGGGTGTCGGTGGACGCGACGAGGTCGTGGGCGCCGAGCTTGCGCGCGTCGTCGCGCTTGTCCTGGGTGCGGCTGATGACGGTCGTGGTGGCGCCGAGTGCCACGGCCATCTTGACCGCGAGGTGGCCCAGGCCGCCGAGGCCGGCCACGGCGACCCGGCTGCCGGGACCCACGCCGAGGGAGCGCATGGGTTCCCAGACGGTGACTCCGGCGCACATCAGCGGGGCGGCTGCGGCCGGGTCGAGGCCGGAGGGGAGCGCGTAGGCGAAGGCGTCGCGCACGACGTACTCGCGGGAGTAGCCGCCCAGGGTGGTCGCCCCGTCCTGCCGGTCGGTGCCGCCGTAGGTCAGAGTTGGGAAGGAGTGGCAGAAATTCTCCTGTCCGGCTTCACACATGGCGCACACGCCGCAGGAGTCGACGATGTTGCCCACCGCGACGTGGTCCCCGACCGAGAAGGTGGTCACCTCGGGGCCGGTCCCGGTCACCACGCCGGTGAATTCGTGACCGGGTACCAGGGGCGCATTTGTCTGCTGGTCGTACGCCTGCAGGGCGTGCAGGTCGGTGTGGCATACGCCGCAGTAGTCGACCCGCACCGCGATGTCATCCGGGCGCAGGTCACGGCGTTCCAGCGGGGTGCGCCGCAGCGGCGCCGTCGGGCCGGCCGCCTGCCATCCGGTGGTCGTTCGCATACTGACTCCTAAAACAGACTGTTCTGTCTATTGCAGCGTATGCGCGACCGCACTCCAGAGGCAAACCAACTTTTCTGTTTGGTAGGATCGGCGCATGCCGGAACAGCCCCAGACCTCGCGAGGCGCCGCGACCTACCAGCGCATCCTGGACGCCGCGACCGAAGAGTTCGCCCAGCACGGCATCGCCGGAGCGCGCATCGAACGCGTCGTGGCGGCAGCGCGCACCAACAAGGCACAGCTCTACGCCTACTTCGGCGACAAGGAGCGCCTCTTCGATGCGATCTTCCTCAGCTCGCTGGAGCGGATCACCAACGTCGTACCCATCGACGCCGACGATCTCGCGGAGTGGGCCGTCCGCCTCTACGACGAGTACCTGCGCCGCCCCGACCTCATCCGGCTGGCGACCTGGACACGACTGGAGCGCCGGCCTGCCGGGCACCTCGTCGAGACCCACCAGCACTACGACGACCGGAAGCTCACGGCCATCACCGAGGCCCAGTCCGCCGGGCGGGTCCGGGCGGGTGACCCGTTCGACATCATGGCCATGGTGATCGCCATGTCCATGGCCTGGTCACCGGTCAGCAACGTCTACGCGGCCAGCAGCCAAGAACCCGATGCCGTACACGACCAGCGCCGCGCCCTGCTGCGCGACTGCGTCCGAAGCGCCATCGCGACCGGCGGAGGAGACGCATCCTCCTCCTGACCGCCACCGACATCCCCTGGTGACGTTCACGCACATTGCCTGGGCTCCGACCAGGACCGGAGCCCAGGCCCCACGCCAGATCGCCGCCCTTGCGGTGGAAGAAGTCCTTGTTCGCGGAGTTCCGGCTCTCCACCACCTACAACCCACGTGGATCTCCTGGCGCACGTCGATGTCCGCGAGAAGCCGCAGACGAACGAGGTCCGTACCGCCCGCCCGAGCCCCTCGATCGCCCCGCGGCACGCCGAACAGGTCGGCGGCCTGTGGCATTCACTTTGATGTCCGCACCACAAGACGTCCGGTGTCGTAGCGGGACCGGGCCGCCCACCCGCCGGCCCGCTGGACGGAGACCGTACGCCTCACCTTCCCGGCGGGCACCGATGGGTGCCCGCGTGTACAACTACCGACACGCGTGAGGCGGCGTCAGGCGGGCCGCGGGGTGGGCATCTCCGGAACGGCCGCGCCCTTGCGGGTCTCGCGGATCATCAGCAGACCGTTGGCCACCATCACCGTCGCGGTCAGGCCATGGACGCCGAGCGCGGTGGACACGGAGCCGTGGTGGGCCAGCACCGTGGTCATGTCGCCGTACGCGGCGAGGGCCTCCACCAACAGCACCCAGCCCAGCGCCCGGCGGTGCCCCGTCACCAGCAGGACGCCCAGGACCAGGGCCAGGACGACATCGCGGATCCCCTTGATGACCAGGAAGCCGCCGCCGTCGCCGGACGGCCAGCCAGGCAGACCGAAGGTCGGCGCCGTCGTCTCCGGGCTCAGGATGAACTCCGTGCCGAACCAGAGGATGAAGAGAATTAAGACGGCGGCCAGGACGGTGTTGATCTTCTTGAGCTGCATCGTTCTTCTCCTTGCGGGTCTTCGTCAGCTGGGTGAGCGGTAGCTGTAGCCGGAGGGGCAATGCGCCTCCGGCTGCCCTCCCCCGGCTGGAGCCGTCGTGTCATACGTCGATCTGCTCGAAGATGTGTGGGTACGAGACGACGTCGTCGGGGAACTCGCCAGCCATACGCTGGAACTCCGGGCTGCCGAACGCTGTGGCAAGCGCCTCGGTCGACTCCCAGACCGCGACGTTCATCAGAAGCTGACTGCCCGCCGTTCCCTTGTGCATCCGCAGAGAGATGAACCCCGGCTGAGCCTTCATGAACTCCGCCTGCCTCCGAAAGAGAGGCAGGAACGCTTCAGTTGCCTCTTTCGGGACGAAGAAGGTATTGGCCAGGACGATGGGCCCGGTCTCCTCCTTGAACTGCGCGAACATCGGCGTCTGCGGGTCGAGGCTCTGCAGCTTGGCCATCTTCGGTACTTCCTCTCGCTGTCGGTCAGTGGGTGGACGGAGGTAGCCACCAGCAGGCGCAGGATCGGTTGATGACGAAGGCAACGGAGAACTCCACCCCCACCATCACGCCGACGACCTCGGTGCGTTGACATGAAATCCTTGCACCTAGTGCCGCTAGGTGACGATGCAACGCTAGACCTACTGTCGCTCGATTGTCTAGTGACGCTAGGATCCGATTATGTCGGTACAGGACCGCAAGCGGCGCGAACGGGCAGACCGCGAGCACGCAGTCGGCGCTCTGTCCGGAACTCAACCGGTCTTCCGATTCCGCCGCGCTGCCGCCCGCAGCGCGGCGGCCTGCCGTCGGCAGCGTCGACCCCGCGGGCGCGGGGCTTGAGCATGAGCAGGCGCAGGAGCAGCAGCCGGACGGTGGACGGGCACCGTGTGCGCGCCGTACCAGCAGTGAGCGCCGCCTAGGCACTTCCGTAGCTGGATGACCTGCATCGTCGAGACATCGAGACATCGCCTACGCGGTACGCGATCCGATGTGCCATGACAGGGCTGCACCGACGCCCGCCTGGCAGGCGGGCGTCCGGCCGGGGCAACCTTGGCGACTTCCTGAGCGACCGAGGTGACCTCGCGGTGAGCCAGCCCGTTGAACGTGGAATTGAAGGGGTTACTGATGTCGACGATGACCTTGCCCGCAAGGGCGTCTCCGTAGTGGGCGACGGTCGGAACGACACTGTCGAACAGCAGGGTCACGATGACGATGTCCCCGTCCGGGACGGCGCCCCACTCCCCCGTCGTGGCGCCGCCGCCGAGAGCCTTGCCCAGGTCAGCGGCCTTGGAGTGATCGCGGCCCATGACCTCGACGGTGTTGCCACCCGCTACCGCCAGCGCGCCGATGGTACGGGCCATGTTCCCCGGTACCGATGATGCTGATGCTGCTCATGAGGTTCACCCTCTTCTCTGTTCTCGAACTTTCGCTGTGATTCGTTTCTGCCGAGCTGTGGGCGGGGGTGCACGCACAGCACATGCCTGGGTGTTCGTTCAGATCACCGTGGTGCCGCCGTCGGTGGTCAGTTCCAGCCCGTTCACATAACTTGAGTCGTCCGAGGCGAGGAACAGCGCGACCGTCGCGACCTCCTCGGGGCGGCCCATCTCGCCCCGTGGGATCAGGGACTCGAACTGCCGCTTCGTCTCCTCGTCGAACAACTCCTCCTGCTTGGCGGTGGCGACCTGGCCGGGGGCAGCACGTTCACCCGGATCCGCCTGTCCCTCAGTTCGTTCAGCCACACACGGGCCCACGCCTGCTGCACGGCCTTGCTCCCCGCGTACACGCTCCACCCGGGGAAGCCCTTGAGCGAGGCGTTCGATCCGGTCATGAAGATCGAGGCGCCGTCGTTGAGCAGTGGCAGTGCCTTTTGCACCGTGAACAGCGTGCCGCGCGCGTTCAGGGAGAACGCGCGGTCGAGCTGCTCCTCGGTGATCTCGCCGAGCTTGCCCTGCTCGCCCATACCCGCAGTCGCCCACAGCACGTCGATCGAGCCCTTTTCCCGCTCGACCGTCTCGTACAGACGGTCCAGGTCGTCCAGGTCGGCCGCGTCACCCCGCACTGCGGTCACGTTCCGGCCGATCACCTTGATGGCTTCGTCCAGCGCTTCCTGCCGCCGACCCGTGATGAAGACATGACCCCTTCCTCGACGAACAGCACGTGACTACAAGCTCGCCATCGCCGCGCGGCTCGCCGAAACGGCCCGTGAGGCCGGCGCCGCCAGCCCCGAACAGCTCGGCGAGCAACTGGCGCTGCTCCTCGATGGCGCCTCGGCCCGCACCCGAGTCCTCAACGCCGAGTCCTTCCCCACCGCCGCCGCCATCGCCGCCGTCCTCATCGACAACGCCCTCCCTGCGACAGACCGGGACCGGGGAAGCGAGAAGGCGGCGGCCGGGTAGCAATGTTCGCCGAAGCTGTCATCGGCCAGTCGGAAGCGCGCGATGGTCCGGGGCGGCTGGGAGCTTGGAGTGGGCGGTGAAGTCGAACTCCTTCAGGGTGACTTGCTGTTCGAATGCGGCCAGGCCGTACGGTGACCCCATGAGTGAACAGACGAAGCCCGAGATCGACCTTCCGGAGGGTGACGCTCCCACCGAGCTGACGATCCATGACCTCGTGGTCGGGGACGGGCTCGAGGCGAAGCCGGGCAGGGTCGTCCAGGTTCACTACGCCGGGGTCACCTTCGAGTCCGGAAAGGAGTTCGACGCCTCCTGGGACCGGGGCCGGACGTTCAAGTTCGCCGTGGGCGGTGGCAAGGTCATCAAGGGTTGGGACCGCGGGGTCAGAGGGATGAAGGTCGGCGGCCGGCGCGAGATCATCGTTCCCCCGCGCCTCGGCTACGGCAACCAGTCGCCCTCGTCGCTGATCCCGGCGGGCTCGACACTCGTCTTCGTGGTGGACCTGGTCTCCGTCGCGGTCTGAGACCTCGGATCCGACGATCGTCGAGGATGAGCAGCAGCACTGACGGCACATCGCGCGGAGCGCGCGATGGCGTGGCGCGAGCTGGTCGAACCCGCACCCACCGAACGGTGGGCGGTAGGCGGTGGACACACCGCCCTACGTGCGCGGGGCCGTTCAGACCATGCGGCGGCTCCGGCCCCGTCCTGCTGGTTCTCCAGCCCCACGCCGACCTGGGCTGAGTCGGTGTTCTCGCGAGTCCTGACACCCCGTCCATGGCCTGCGGCCCGCCGGGCCGGAGCGCCGAGCCGGAGCGCCGGGTGTTCACACGCCTCCCCCCTCCTCCTCGTCGAACCGCGCCAGCCGTGCCGTCACGTCGTCGGCGAGACGGGCAAGGAGGCGGGTGAGGTCGTCGCGGTCCTGCTGCGGCCAGTCGGCGAGCGCCTTGGCGAACCAGCCCAGCAGGGAGGTCACGTAACGGTTGGCAGCCTCCGTGCCCGCCTCGGTGGGTTCGATGAGGCTCGCGCGGCGGTCGTGGGGATCGGCGACGCGCCGTACCAGGCCCCGTTTCTCCAGGGCCTGAACCTGACGGGTGACGTGCGGGCCCACGACCTGCATACGGTCGGCGATTTCGCCGATCCGCAGGGGCTTGTCCGCGGTCCGGAGGGCCACCAGCACGCCCACGGCGGGGCGGTCGAGAGTGAGGCCGGCCGCTTCGGCGGCATGTTCGATGAGTCGGCCCTTGGTGAGTGCGCTGCTGAGCTGGGTGATCCGGGGCAGCACGGCAAGCAGGTCAGGGGGTGGGTTCTCCGGCGTGGAAGGCCCTGGTGGCTCGGTCGTCATGACGTCTCCATTTGCATACCTGAGTTAGGTATCTATACAGTCGGGCTCGGTCGGCGTCGATGGCGGCGCCCTATGACCTACATAAAGATACCTAAGGTACGCATCTTTAGTGTGCATGCCATGCGTACCGCCTTCGTCATCCCGGGGCCCACCCGGGCAGAAAGGTGAGAACCCATGACCAAGAACTCTCGTCCCGCCCGTCGCGTACTGATCTCAGGAGCCAGTATCGCGGGCCCCGCGCTCGCGTACTGGCTCGACCGCCACGGCTTCGAGGTGACCGTCGTCGAGAAGGCTGCCGCCGTGCGCGGGGGCGGGTACGCCATCGATATTCGCGGCACGGCCCGCGAGGTCGTCGACCGCATGGGCCTGCTGCCCCGCCTGACCGAGGCGCACGTCGACAGCCGGCGGATCACCTTCGTGGACTCGGCGGGCGAGACGGTCGGCTCGGTGCGGCCCGAGCAGTTCACCGGTGGAGAGGCGGGCCTGGACCTCGAGGTCCGGCGCGGTGACCTGGCCGACGCGCTCCACACGCCGGTGCGGGAGCGGGTCGAGTTCCTCTTCAACGACTCGATCGCGACACTCGACGACACCGGGGACGCCGTGCACGTCGCCTTCGACAGCGGGATACGCCGCACCTTCGACCTCGTGATCGGCGCGGACGGACTGCACTCGAACACACGCCGGCTGGTCTTCGGCCCCGAGGAGCCCTTTCACCACTATCTCGGGCGCGTGTTCGCCGGCTTCACACTGCCGAACGAGTTCGGGTTCGCACACGAGGCCGTCCTCTGGAACGAGCCGGGACGCGGCGCGGTTCTCTACGCCTACGAGCAGTCCGACCGTGTGCACGGCTTCCTCACCTTCGCCAGCGAAACCGCGCCCTTCGACGCCTTCCGCGACCCGCAGGCCCAACGCGACCTGGTCGCGGCACACTTCCCCGAGCAGGTCTGGCACGTGCCGCGTCTGGTGGCGGGCATGCGGGAGGCCGACGACCTCTTCTGCGACATCGTGAGCCAGATTCACATGCCCACGTGGTCCCGGGGGCGCGTCGTACTGGCGGGGGACGCCGCGCACGCCACCTCGTTCCTCTCCGGTCAGGGCTCCAGCGTCGCGCTCGTCGGCGCGTACGTCCTGGCCGGCGAACTCGCCGCACACGCGGACCACACCCAGGCCTTCGCGGCCTACGAGCGCAGGATGCGGCCCTTCGCGGAGCTCAACCAGGCGCTGGCCACCAACGGCGGCTCGGTGGTCACGCCCGCGACGCGCGAAGAGCTCGAGGCCCGCAACGCCTTGGTGCGCGATCCGGAGGTGGCGGCGAAGGAGCTGGCGATGGCCAGTGCGCAGGAAGGACGCGAGGCACACTCGGCGATGGCACTGCCCGACTACTGCTGATCGCCGAGTGGCAGGCCTGGGCGGGGATTTCGAGCACGAGCGCGCGAGTGCCGAGCATGCGGGATCGTTCCGTAGGGTCTGCCCCACCCTGATCCAGGGGGCTCGTCGGAGTGTCTGGGTCCCGCACCGCGTGATCGGCTGTCCACACGTGATTCTGCATTCTGCGTGACGGAGGGGTGAACGGGTGAGAGTCCGGATCGGGTACTCGGCATGGATCGTGGGCGTGGTGCAGTTCTTCGTCGTCCAGGAGGTCGCCGAGTCGGCTTGGGCCAGACCGTACAGCTGGGCGCGGAACAACATCAGTGACTTGGGCAACGCTCACTGCGCCCTGCAGGCAGAGCCTGAGCCGCGGTATGTCTGCTCCCCCGAACACGGCCTGATGAATGTCTCGTTCATCGGACTGGGAGTGCTGGTCATTGTCGGCGCGGCCCTGACCGGTGGTGCCCTGTGGCGCAGCAGTCGGGCCGCTGCCACGGCCCGACTGCTGCTCGCCGGAGCCGGCGTGGGCTTCGCGCTGGCCGGGCTGGCCCCTGCTGACGTCAACGAGAACCAGCACCTCCTGGGCGCCCTGCTCATCATGGCAGCCGGCAACATCGGTCTCGTCCTGGCGGGATTCGCCCTGGCAGAACACATACCGGGTCCTCTGCGCTGGGGCACCGGCCTGCTGGGGGTCGCAGCGCTCACGGCCTTCGGGCTGTTCCTCTCCCACCACTATCTCGGGCTCGGTATGGGAGGTATGGAACGGGTCGCTGCCTTTCCCCTCCTGTTCTGGGTACTGGCGGTCGGCATTCGTGGGGTCGCCCGGAGGGGTCTTCACCGGATGCACCCAGTCCGGGCAAGCGCGTCCTAGCGCCGCGGCAGGCAATTTTCGCGCGACCGGACGGCCGCCGCCGCCGACCTCCAGCGTGCGCTGCCCGGCTGCCGCACCATCATCTGCACGACGTTCAGCCGGCCCGGCTACCCCTCGCGGGCGATGGCCGCGGGCGCGTCCGGGTACGTCGTGAAGGACTCCTCGCCCGAACAGCTGGTCGACGCCATCCGCCGCGTCCACTCCGGGCTGCGTTTCGTGGATCCGGCCCTCGCCGCGGAAGCCCTGGCCGGTGGTGCGAGCCCGCTGACCGACCGCGAGGCGGACGTACTGCGCGCCACCGTAGAGGGCGGCACCGTGGCTGACATCGCCAGGGCACTCCGGCTGTCCCAGGGCACGGTGCGCAATCACCTGTCGCCGGCGATCGGCAAGACGCAGGCCCGCACCCGCGCCGAGGCGGCCCGGCTCGCGGAGGCCAACGGCTGACTGTGATCGTCGCGCGGTCCAGCGGTGGTCGGACCCATCGTTCTCCCCGTAGCTCGTGGTCGTCGACCGCGGCACGGACGCGTGCCGGGATTACGCTGGACCGTGGAGTCCATTTTGAGGAGGCAGGTCTTGCGCGGGGAGCTGACGACGAAGGGGAAGGCGACGCGCAGCCGGATCGTCGCGGGAGCCGCCGCGGTGCTGCGGGAGAAGGGTGTCGGATCGGCGAGGTTGGACGACATCATGGCGCGGACCAGCGCCAGCAAGAGTCAGCTGTTCCACTACTTCCCGGAAGGCAAGGACGAACTGCTCGTCGCGGTCGCCCAGTTCGAGGCGGATCAAGTGCTGGAAGACCAGCAGCCGTACCTGGGCCGCCTGGACTCGTGGGAGGCCTGGGAGCAGTGGCGGGACGTGGTGATCGAGCGGTACGAGGTCCAGGGGGACGAGTGCCCGCTCGGATCGCTGTTTCATCAGGTCGGGCGCTCGACCCCTGGGGCGCGGGCCATCGTGATCGAGTTGATGCGCCGCTGGCAGGAGAACCTGGCTGCGGGCATCCGGTCGCTACAGGCCACCGGCCAGCTTCCTGCGACACTCGATGTCGACACCAGGGCTGCGGCGCTGCTGGCCGCGATCCAAGGGGGCGTGTCGATCCTGCTGTCGACGGGCCGTTCCGCTCACCTACGCGCCGCCCTCGGCCAAGGGATCGCGGACCTGCGCCGCGCGGGCACTGCAGGTCCGTGACCCGGCGCCGGACGCTCAACCGCGCCCCCTCACCCAGGGCGACAGCGTCGTGCGCGTCAGTCGGCAACGACAGCAACCGCGGTGCGGCCGCCGTCGACATCGAGCACGATGCCGTGAACGAAAGCCGACTCGTCACTGGCCAGGTAGACAGCGGCCTTCGCGATGGCGTCCGGGGTCCCCGTCCGGCCTGCGGGTGTGCCCTTCATCATGACCTCGCCGGGGTGGATCTCGCCGGGGACGGGCGTCTGCACGACGCCCGGCGAGATGGCGTTCACCCGGACGCCCTGCGGCCCGAACTCCGCTGCCCAGGCGCGGGTCAGGGTTTCCGTGGCTCCCTTGGTGGAGCTGTAGAGGGCGCTGATCGGAATGCCCAGGCGGGCGATCCAGGAGCCCAGGTTGATGATCGCGCCTCCACCGGCCTCCGCCATGGCCGGTGCGACGGCCGCGGTGAGGAAGAACGGGGCTTTCACGTTGACCGCGTAGACCTGGTCGAAGGTCTTCTCATCGGTGGTCGCTGTGGTGTTCGCGGGGAAAATGCCCGCGCTGTTGACCAATACGTCGATGCGGCCGCCGAGGACCCGCGTAGCCTCCTGGGCCAGCGTCTGCGAGGCAGCGGCGCTACCGTCCAGGTCGGCCCTCAGGAAGTCGGCGCGGCCGCCCCGGGCGCGTATGCCGTCGACGACCTCCTTAGCACGTCCGACGCTGCGGCCCGAGACGACGACGTGCGCCCCCTCGGCAGCGAACGCCTCCGCGATGGCTCGTCCGATGTTGCTGGTGGCTCCGGTCACCAGGGCGGTCCTGCCTTCAAGTCGCGTCGACATGATTCACTCCGTTGCTTGGTCATCTGCTACGAAACGCACGGCCGAACCGCATAGCGCTTCCGACCGGTCGGGGCCCTGGAAAGCCGGGGCGGAGTGCCACTGTGCGACGAACAAATTGGACCTGCAAGTCCAGAAAATGTGAGCTTCCGGTACTCAGGAAGACCTCCACCAGTTCCAGCGAGGAGTCGCTGGTTCTCCGGGCGGGTGTGTTTGGGTCCTGTGCATGAACGTGCAATTGAGCCCGGAAGAGTACGAACGGACACTGCCGCGGAAGCGCGTCGCCGCAGGTGTCCTCTTCTTCGACCCGGAGGGGCGGGTGCTGCTGGTGGACCCGGTCTACAAGCCCTTGTGGGAGATCCCCGGCGGTGCCGTGGAGCGGGACGAGTCCCCTCGCGCCGGCGCGGCGCGAGAGGTCAAGGAGGAATTGGGGCTGGAGTGGGCACCTGGGCGGCTCCTCGGCGTGGACTGGCGCGGCCCACGGCCGGGGCGCAGCGAGAGCCTGGCCTATGTGTTCGACGGCGGGGTGCTCAGCAAGGACCGGCTGGCGGAGATCCGCTTGCAGCCCGAGGAACTCGGGGCCATGGAGTTCGTTGCGGTCAGCCGGATCCGGGAGCGTTTGGTGGAGCGGCTCGCCGTGCGGGTGGAGGCGTGTGTGCGGGCCCATGAGCAAGGGCTGACGGTGTACCTGGAGCATGGGGTGCCGGTGTAGGGAGGAGAAGCAACACCGCGTCGCTGGATACGTGAACCGGACGGCAGCCGTACTTCGCCGCGGCCATCGCCGGCCGGACAGGGCCTTCGGCCGTGACCGCCCAGTCGGATCCACCGCTCGTCGCGTTGACGACGAGGCGCGGGGCGGTCTCAGCCACGACCGCTTCGACACGTTCGGGGTCCCTCAGGTCGAGTGCGTGCCATGCGACGTCCGCAGACCGACCCGGCCTGGTCGCGAACGTCGCTGCCGTCGCGTGGCCGACTACTGCCGCCTGGTGGACCAGCTCGGACCCCAGGAAACCGCTACCGCCGATGATCAGGATCGTCATCACGCGACACTGTAAGGGATTCGGGATCGCCGCACCGCTGTCTGCTGGTCATCTGGTCATCGCGATGAGCGTTTCGATGAGAGTCGATTGCCGGATGCCAGTAGCCCCAATCCGAACAGGACGAGAGCTGCCGTCCAAGCGCTCAGGCTCTCGGGTGGGTAAAGAGTGAGGGCCCACCACCGGCCGACAGGTTGCCCGGAAGGCTGGTTGGCGCGGCCGAGGCTGGCGCTGACCAGCAGGAGGAGTAAGCAGGCGGCGCCGGCCGCGGCCTCGTTGGTCAGTCGCCGGACGATCAGGGCCACCGCAAGAAGCACCATGAGGTTGCGTGGGATGTCCATGCCCACGACCAGGCCGAGCAGGTGGCACAACGCCACAGCCGTCGTGACGACCGTCAGGTCCCAGCGCAGCACATGCACAACTGCTGTGGCCTCCGGGGCGCCGAGGCAGCGGTCGAAGCAGTACAGGACTGCTCCGATGACCAGGATCGGTGTGAAGTACTCGATGCGCATGCTGACCATGCCGCCCAGGAAACCTGGGACGGGTACCTCTGTCCCACCGAGTGTCCAGCAGACCAGGGTGAGCAGTACGAGTGCTACGGGCACTGTCCACCAGCGTCGTACGACGGAGAAGTAGAGCTTCACGTCTGGCCTGCCACACAGTGCGTCCGGTCCTGGGCGGCTTTGGTGAACCAGTCGGCCTGCTGCGTGGCCGGGAGTTCGCGTATCCGCTGCACCTGTGCCCAGTCCTGGGGAGGGACGCTCGCTCGCACGTCCTTCTCGTCCGCACCCACGACCAGTTGCGCCCATGTGTCGGCCAGGTACGGCTGCCGGCAGTCACGCACGCCGTGGAGTGCGGCAACGCCGACGACGGCCGACCGCGCGAGGTCGGTCTCGAATTGCTGCGCGGAGTTTCCCGGCGACCAGTACAGGGGCCAGGTGCCCGGTTTCAGGTCGAGGTCGTCAGAGACCATTCGAAGCGTCCGAGGGCTGGGCACTCCGGCGGCTCGCAGTGCCTCCAGGGCAGGCAAGGAATCGAGACGCAGACCGGCTGCTTCCTGCTCGTACTCCTCGGGCAGGCAGAGCGCGGGCGCCTTACCCACGCATGCGGTGTGGCCCACACGCGCATTCATCAGTGGGCTGTACCCCCAGTCCGACACCAGGATGCGGCCGGTGAACAGTGCGGCTGCGACGACGGCCGCGCTGCAGGCGAGCAGCCATGGCCTGCGGCGGACACCGGTCAGCAGAACAACGGCCGCGGTGAGGCTTGCTGTGACCAGCCATGGGACGAGGTAGACCATCGGGTCGAGCGTGTCGGTCAGCGTGGAGCTCTCGGTCGGGAAACCGACCAGATGGCGCCATGCAGGAGCGCTCATGGAGTGCGGAATGGCCAGCCACGCCCAGCTGCCGACCGCGGCGACCAGTGCGGCCACGGCGCGGGGGCACAGCAGCCCCACCACCCAACCGATGACCATCCAGCCGCAAGGGAGCAGCAGCAGGTGCCCGACGGCGAACAGTCCGGAGCCGCTGGGCCAGACCCCGACTGCGAGCCTGGCCATGATGAGAGCGCCGCCGACGAGAAGGAGATGGAGCACGAAGACCGGTCGGGCTGCCCAGAACCACTGGCTCACCGTGCTTCGTGAGCTGACTTTCCTGATGTCCCCCATGCTTCGCTGACGGCCGGCTTCCCAGGCCGTGGCCCCAGCAACCACAGGAGCAATTGCGGCGATTCCCCACGAGGCCAACTCACCCGACGCGGGTCCGTAATCAGGTATGCCCCAGAAGCTTTCACCCCGGACGAGACTTCCCATGTAGAGAAGTGCCGGCAGTACCAGCCAAGGGGTGGAGGACGCACGTAGGTTCCCGAGTGCGATCACTGTTCCACGACTCCCAGCAGAGCCGAGTACGCACTCTCCATACGCCGCCCTGGAACGCTTTCGGAGTCGGCGTGACTCTCGAATTCCGCCACTCCGCCCTGGAACCTCACAGTGCCGTCCTCCACGACCACGACCTCGTCGAAAGCCTGGTCCAAATCGGCGATGTCGTGGGTGGAGACGATCACGTGCACGCTTCCGCGGAGTGCGACGAGCAGGTCGTGGAACCTGCGGCGTTGGCTGGGGTCCAGGCCGACTGTGGGCTCATCCAGCAGGAGGAGTTCCGCATCGTGGACCAGGGCCTGGGCGATGGCCAGCCGCTGCTGTTGTCCACCGGACAGGGTGCCGACCTTGTCCTTGGCCTTCGTCGTCAGTCCCACACGCTCGATCGCTCCGGGGGCGGCGCTCCATGCCTCACGCTCCCTCATTCCCTTGAGCCAGCCGACGTAGGCGACGTGTTCCTGGCATGTCATACCTGGAAGGAACGAAGCCCGCTGGGGAAGCCAGGAAACCTTGCGCCGGTAGTCGCGCAGGGTCCTGCTGTTCGAGGACCGCAGCTCACCGAAGCGGACCTCCCCGTCCTGAGGCGCGCTCGCGCTCGCTCCGAGCGCGAGCAGAGTGCTCTTGCCGGCCCCGTTGGGACCCAGGAGCACGGTGTTGCCCGGCGAGAGATTCAGGTCGAGCCTGTCGATGACAGGGGGTCTCCTGCGGCTGTAGCGGAACGTGCAGGATCGGTAGTGCAACGGCATGAAGGCAACCTCGTCCACAGAACGGTTCGGTGAGCAACAGTCAGCGATGTGACCGACACACTCACACCGCCACCTTCATGGACGTCGAAGTAGTGGTCCCCGGCTCCATGAGCGACGAAATTACGCGGAGAGGCCGATGAGTCAGACCTGAGCGGAACCTTCCCGGGCGGCGGCCGCGGGAGACCGTGGTTGGGGCTCGGGGAAGTAGCGGCGGGCTGCGAGGGCTACGTGGACGAGGCCGATGAGGACAGGGACCTCGATGAGGGGGCCGACGACTCCTGCGAGGGCCTGGCCGGAGGTGGCGCCGAAGGTGGCGATGGCGACCGCGATGGCGAGTTCGAAGTTGTTGCCCGCCGCGGTGAACGCCAGCGTCGTCGCCTTGGGGTAGCCGAGGCCGACCGCACGGCCGGCGGCCATGGACCCGGCCCACATCAGGGCGAAGTACACAAGCAGCGGCAACGCGATCCGGGCGACGTCCAGCGGTTCGGAGGTGATGGCGTCACCCTGGAGGGCGAACAGCACCACGATCGTGAACAGCAGCCCGTACAGGGCGAACGGGCCGATACGCGGGACGAGTTCGGCCTCGTACCAGTCCCGGCCCTTGGCCTTCTCGCCTAGGCGGCGGGTGAGGAAACCGGCCAGCAGCGGGATGCCGAGGAAGATGAGGACGCTGCGGGCGATCTCCCACACGGAGACGTCGAGCGTGGTCTGTTCCAGTCCGAGCCAGCCGGGCAGCACGCTCAGGTAGAACCAGCCGAGTGCGGCGAACGCGATCACCTGGAAGACAGAGTTGAGGGCGACGAGGACAGCGGCGGCTTCCCGGTCACCGCAGGCCAGGTCGTTCCAGATGATGACCATGGCGATGCAGCGGGCCAGACCCACGATGATCAGACCGGTGCGGTACTCGGGCAGGTCCGGCAGGAAGATCCAGGCAAGCGCGAACATCAGCGCCGGGCCGACGACCCAGTTCAGGACCAGGGACGGGACAAGCAGACGGCTGTCGCGGGTGACGGTGTCGAGACGGTCGTAGCGCACCTTCGCCAGGACCGGGTACATCATCACGAGCAGGCCCAGCGCGATCGGCAGCGAGACGCCGGTGACGGTGACCTTCGCGAGCGCGTCGCCCAGGCCCGGCACGAGGCGGCCGAGGCCCAGGCCCGCGGCCATCGCGGCAAGAATCCATACGGCGAGGAACCGGTCCAGGAACGACAGCCGGGACGCGACCGGCCCGGCCGCCGTGGACGTCGTATCGCTCATGAGGTGGCGGGTACGGCGTCGGCGGGGCTGCCGGGGCGGGTCAGGACGGCGGCGAGACGGTCGGTCGTGGCGGGCAGCAGCCGGTAGTACACCCACGTGCCGCGGCGTTCGGAGTCGATCAGCCCTGCCTGCTTCAGCAGCTTCAGGTGGTGGGAGATCGTCGGCTGGGACAGCTCGAAGGCAGGGGTGAGGTCGCAGACGCAGATCTCCCCGCCGTCCCGCGAGGCGATCATCGACAGCAGCCGCAGCCGCACCGGATCACCCAGGGCCTTGAACACGCGGGCCAGATCGGTGGCCGTCCCATCGTCCAGCGGGGCGGTCAGCAGGGCCGGACAGCAGCCGTCGGCCTCGTCCGGGCCGAGCACTACAAGCTCTTGTTTCGACATGCTTCTATGTTGACGTTTTTCGATCCAAGGCGCAAGGTTGAATCGAAGAACGCGAATACAACCCGGTCCAGGCCGTCCAACAACGTACGGAGTCAGTCATGACCGAGCAGTCCACCGATCTGCGCGAGACCGTCCGCCGGCGCTACGCCGCAGCCGCGGTACAGGTCACCGAGGGCGGCACCGCCTGCTGCGGACCGGCCGCGATCGACATCGACGACACCTTCGGCTCCGCCCTCTACACCGGCGGCGAGCGCGACGACCTGCCCGCCGAGGCGATCGCCGCCTCGCTCGGCTGCGGCAACCCGACTGCCGTCGCCGACCTGCACGAAGGCGACCGGGTACTGGACCTCGGCTCCGGCGGCGGCATCGACGTCCTGCTCTCCGCCCGCCGGGTCGGGCCCACCGGCAGGGCGTACGGCCTCGACATGACGGAGGAGATGCTGACCCTCGCCCTGGCCAACCAGAAGAAGGCCGGTGCCACGAACGTCGAGTTCCTCAAGGGCACCATCGAGGCCATCCCACTGCCCGCCGCGACGATCGACGTGGTGATCTCCAACTGCGTGATCAACCTGTCCACGGACAAGCAGACGGTCTTCGCCGAGACCTACCGCGTCCTCAAGCCCGGTGGCCGTATCGGCGTCTCCGATGTCATCGCCGACGACGCCCTCTCCCCTGCCCAGAGGGCCGAGCGCGGCGACCATGTCGGCTGTATCGCAGGCGCTCTGTCCTTCACCGAGTACCGCCGTGGACTTCAGGCAGCCGGGTTCACCGACATCGAGATCACCCCGACCCACGCCGTGGCCGACGAGATGCACTCCGCGCTCGTCAAGGCCACCAAGCCCCACACCGCGAACACCCCGCCCGAAGAGCCGACCACCGCTTCCCCCGCGCCTGGCCGGACTGACTCCACGGCCGGCTGCTGCGGGAACTGACCGGGGTACTCGGTCGGCCCACTCCGCCCCATGGGGGCGAGGGTGAGCGGTTCGGGGCCCGGGCGGGTGGGCCTCGGGAGGCGGACCGCTTGAAGGGGAGCGCGACCCGAGGGGCGCCTTGATGGTGGCCTTGAGCTAATCGCCTTCGGCGGTGTGGCCATGGTTGGCGCGATAGGCGGCGGCCTTCTGCTGGTAGGCGCGGTGCTCGGCGGCATGGTCGGGGGGTGTGTGCTGAGCGGGGGCAACGTCACTGAAGAAGCGTTGCAGTGCGGCGTTGGAGCCGGTGGCGAGTTCACCGGCGCGCTTCCACATGGTGCTCTCGTAGCGACGTATCGCTGTGTCAAGGGCGGGTTCCGCTGTGTCGAGGGCGGGTTCCGCGGTGTCGAGGGCGAGTTCCGCGGCGATGGCAGTGGCAAGTTCGGCCCCGTCCAGCAGGGCGAGATTGACGCCGTATCCGCCGAAGGGTGCCATGACGTGGGCCGCGTCACCCAGGAGCGTCACGCCCCGGGTGTGGCGCCAGGTGTGGTGGTCGGGCAGGACGTGGATGGGCCGGTTGCGATAGCCGCCGTCGACGTCGCTGAGGAACGGCAGCAGGCTCGCGTCCCAGGAGGCGAACGTCTTGATCAGGTGGGCGCGTACCGCCTCCTCGTCGGCCGGATCGTTCGGGTCGCTGACGCCGGCCTCGCGGTACCAGTCGGCGGGGGTGCGCATGGCGAGGTAGGCCCTGACGTAGCCGCTGCTGTTGCGCTGACCGATGACGGCGTTGCCTTGTCCGTCGCGGATGAAGGCGTGCCCGTCCCCGACGATGGCTGCGATGTCCGGATGCCGGCGGTCGGCGTCGTCGTATCGGGCGTCGAGGAATGAGACACCGGTGTAGCAGGGGCTCGCGGACGAGACCAGCGGCCTGGTGCGCGACCACGTGCCGTCGGCGCCGATGACCAGGTTCGCCTCGACGGTGTCGCCGTGGTCGAAGTGAAGGCGGTGGGCTCCGTTGCCCAGGGGTTCGGCATGGGTGAGTTTGTGGCCCCACCGCACCGTCGCGGGGTCCAGCGAGTCGTAGATCATGCGGCGCAGCTGGCCGCGGTCGATCTCGAGTGCCGCGGTGTCGTCCACTTCGGGTACGAAGCGGGAGAGCACGGTGGCGTGGTGGTCCATGGTCGCCTTGGTCTGCCCCTCGGGGCGGGCCAAGTTGTTGAACGCGCCCATCAGCCCTGCGTCCTCCAGCGCGATCTGACCGGTGTCCAGATGCAGGTCCAGAGTGCCGCCGAGGTCATGCTCGTCGACCGAGGCGTCCATGTCGTAAAGCATCACGGGGATGCCGTGCAGCTGAAGCATGCGCGCACACAGCAGACCGCCGGGCCCGGCGCCCACGATGGCGATACGAGGGGAAAGGGCGCTGCTCATGGTCGTACCTCTTCCGATGTCGGCAGACAGCTCTCGGCAGACAGCGCCCCGTCGCTGCCGTCAAGGACAGGACGGACGATGCGGGTTCACATTTACTGTCACTGCATATTTACAGTAGCAGAACTTATACGGTGACTGGACTATGCTTGCGTCATGACCATGCGCACGGTGGACTGGACGGCGCTGCGCCGCCGCGACGAGGAACCCGCCAACGAAGGCCTCAGAGAACGCAAGAAGCGGATGCTGCGCCGGCAGCTGTCCGACACGGCGACCGAGATGTTCATGGAGCGGGGCTTCGATGCCGTACGCGTCTCCGAGGTCGCCGCGGCGTGCGGGGTGTCAGAGAAGACGGTGTTCAACTACTTCCCCACCAAGGAGTCCCTCGTCCTTGACCTGGGCGCGGTCACGTCGGACTCTGTGCGCACCGCCCTGGCCGACCCGGATCTCCCGCCGGTCGAGGCGGCGTTGAGGATCCTGTCCGGGGAGCTGACCGACGTCACCTCCTGGCTGACTGCACAGGACGACGCGGCCGAGGCCAAGGCAGAGTTTCTGCGCTTCGGCGCACTGATCAGATCGACGCCGTCCCTGCGGGCCTACCAGAGGGACATGGCCGACGAGCAGTCCGTCGTGGCCGCCGAAGCCCTGTCCCAGCGCTGCGCGGGAAGCCCGGACGACCCCGAGCTCCAGATCACAGCAGCCGCCCTGCTCGCCCTGTGGCCCATCCAGGCCCGGGCGCTGCGCAGACATCTCAGCGGCGCCCGGCCCCTCGATCAACTGCACGACGCGGTCACCGACGACGTCCGGCGCGCGGCCCGGCTCCTCGAAACCGGACTGAATTCACTCGTCCACGCCCGGTGAGTGGTCGGGGAGATCGCGGTGTGGCGCCGAAGCGTTCGGCCCAGTGGGTGCCGGGTGGCACGGCACCACAGTGCGGGCTCCGAGGCACATACCGTCCGAGGGACCCCGCGAGGACGAGACCCGTGAGCACGATAGCGATACGTCGAGACATGCTCATACTCCTGCGGTGTGTGACTGCGGGGGCCGGAACGACGCCGGGCCGCGGCTTCCGAGGGCCGCCTGCTCCTTCAAGGACCGGCGTCCGGGCGGGCGGCTTCCACGGATTCGGCCGACGCCCGGGCCGTGGAGCGGGCTTCGGCTTCGGCTTCAGCTTCAGCTTCAGCAGTCGAACACCGACCAGCAGATGTCGTTGCGCAGCTGCTGGTCATCAAGTACGAGCTCCCGGATCGCTTCCGGGAGCTGGTCGCGCTGCCACTGGCACTCGGCTCGTCCCGCAGTCTCGCTCTCGCCCTCCGATGCCGCCGCACGCGCGGCCTTGATCGCGTAGGCGGCCGCGCCGAGCTCGTGCGCGGCGACATGGGCGACGGCCCCGGCCTGGCCTGCGGCGTACGCGGCATGCCGTGCGGCCCCGCTCAGATCTCTGGCTGCCCCCATCGCATGGCCGCCCGCCGCGCGCGTCTGCATCATCTTGACCTCGCCACGCACCCAGGCCCTCGCCTGCTCGATCGCCTGACGCGGTCGCGGGTCCTGAGGCCGGGCCGACTCGAAGAGACCAAGGACGTGCTCCGCACAGTCGGCAGCCCAGAGAGCGAGGAGATGGTGATCCGCATCGGTGAGCGTCCCGCCGCGGCGGATCGTCACGAAGCGAGGGTCACGTACCTTCGGAAGGATCATGACGTGCACTCCCTCTCCTTGCGCACGTCGGCGCCGCGCGCCGCAGTGCGCCCTGACGGCCGTCCAGCCGCCTGACGCAGGGAATGGTCCAGCGTGCTCATCAGCCGAGCGACGCGACTGCCGCCGCCCGCCGCGGGCGGATAGCGGCACAGCACATCGACGAGCACCGGTGTCGCACGCCGCCTCGACCGTTCCAGCAGGGCGTCCACCGTCGCGGGATCGCCGCCCGCCCTGATCTCCGCGATGTGTGCGGCGCTCGCGGAGGCTCGCAGGATGTGACCGACCTGGCCGGCCTGGGCGATGGGGTGCAGGTATGCGGCCGATGCCGCGTCACCGGCAGATCGCGCGGCCAGTCGCGCGGCTTCGGAAGGTGCACATCCAGCGGCTCGATGAGCGTCGAGAGACGTGACGCGCTGCAATATCGTCCTGCTGGCGCCGTTGATGAACACCCAGGCTGCGTCGATCGCCGTACGTGGACGCGGATCATCGGGAACAGTCTGCTCAAAAACAGATAGGACGTCCTCTGCGTGCCGGACCACGTAACGCGCCACGACGCGCAGTTCGTCCATCGTCAGATCGAAGTCTCCGGACACGGTGTGCTTGCTCTGTGCCATGGCCCTGAATCGTATCCTTGAACGGCCGGTGGAGACTCTGCGACGAGTCCTCCGCTCACTTGCCGTCCCAACCCTCAATCAGGAGGACACATGCGGCCCGTGGACCTGGCCCGTCGCCATGGCCTCTCCACGCAGGCGGTCCGCAACTACGAGGACGGCGGCATCATCCCGCCGGCCCAGCGCAGCCGGACGGGGTACCGGAACTACACCGCCACTCACGCCGCCGGCCTCGCGGCCTACCTTGCGCTCGTGCCTGCCTTCGGTTACTCGACGAGCCGTCGCATCATGCACGCCGTCACCGGCGGCCGACTCGACGAAGCACTGGAGTACGTCGACGACGGGCACTGCCTTCTGGCTCGCGACCGCCACACGCTACGAACCGTCGAAGCGGCACTCTCACACCTCGGATCCTTCGCCCCGGCTACGCCGTCCGGCAACTCGGCGCCGTACAGCGTCTCGGCGCCGTACAGCATCGGCGAACTCGCCCGCCACCTCGTGCTCGACCCGGCCACCCTGCGCGCCTGGGAGCGCGCTGGAGTGCTCGCCCCCCAACGTGACCCGCGCGGACACCGCCAGTACTTCGCGCAGGACGTACGCGACGCCGAACTGGCCCACCTGCTACGCCGGGGAGGCCGGCCCCTGGACACCATCGCCACGGTCCTCCGAGAACTCCGCGAAGCCGGAAGCCCCGAAGCGCTGACCCGTACCCTGGAAGGATGGCGGCGCGACCTCAGGTCCCGTGGAACGGCCCAGCTGCACGCCGCCGGGCAACTCTCCACGTACCTCGACTCCCTGGACGCATCGACGAGAACCGGCTCACCCTCGGAGTACAGATCGGCTTCCAGGAATGCCCGGTAAGCTCACCGGCAACGCGCCTGCTGTCGCCACGTATGAACGCCTCGGTATGTCAAAGCAGCGGATCGGAGCGGCGCACCTCCCTGCCCGGTGAGGCCGGGTCCACCGAGCCAAGCCGAGACGACTCGCCGCGCGTAGTGATCACCGGATTCCGGGCAACCCCCTCTCAGACGGCCGCTGGTGGGGCACGGACCGCAACTGGGCGATGTACGCGGCGGCCAGGCGGCCGAAGACAGATGGCGGCCCTTTTGTGCGCATGCGGTAGCGGTCTTGCCGTAGCGGATGGTCGGAGTCATGGTTCATGTCCTGGGCCTTCCACCAAGGCCGCGGGCAACCCGGCCCCTCAGGTGTCCGATCGCGTTGGATCACCGTGTTGCCGCGGTGATCCGGTCCTGATGCGGCAAGTCGCGCGGTGGCATCCATCAGCTGCTTGCCGACGCCCTGCCTACGGTGGGCCTCGGCGACGACGACGTCCTCCACTACCAGGATCGATCGTCCGCCGCGGGTGAGGTTGGGCAGCACTGTGCAGTCTGCGGTGCCGGCGAGCGCGCCGTTCAGGTCTGCGCGGACCGTTGCGAACGCCGCCTGACCCGTGACGCCGGCGTCTGTCTTGGGTCCTCAGGACCGGATCGGTGGCGCACTCATCGCTGCCGTCAGGAAGGTGATCGCCCACCGTCGGGCCGCCTCGCCCGCTACCGGGGACATACAGCCAGGTGTGGGCTGCTGGTGGACCTGGAGGCGGTCGACGGCCGTTACGGCAAAGATCCCCCTCATCCGGAACGACAGCTCCTCCGGGGAAAGGCCGGGCAGTACGCGCGTGAAGGCTGCGAAGTAGCGCTCACGGACGGAGTCCTCGGCCGGGCCGGTCCAGCTGCGTGCCTCCTCGGCCGGGTCGCTGAGGATCGTCACCATCAGCCGGGACGTCCGGGCGCCGCCCTCGCCGCCGGCCGGCATCTCGTCGAACAGCGGCCCCGCGAACGCCTCCACCAGTTTGCCGACCGGTGGTTCGGGGGTCCGGGTGAGCAATTTGTCGAGCCCGGCGCACTGGGCAGCGGTGATGGGCTCGACCACACGGCGGACGACTGCCGCCATCAGCTCAGCCTTCGAGCCGAAGTGGTAGCCGACGGCGGCCAGGTTCGCTCCGGCGAGATGGGTGATCGCACGGACCGAGGTGCCACGGTATCCGTGCTCGGCAAAGAGGTGCTCGGCCGCGTCGAGGATCTGGGTGCGGGTGTCTGGAGTCGCCACACGAGGACTCTACATATGCTTGAATCAAACGAACGTATGAATCAAACGAACGTATGAGGGAGACTGTCATGAAGCTGCTCGTGTACGGCGCCGGGGTTTGCGGCAGCCTGTTCGCCGCCCACATGCACGAGGCGGGCCACGAGGTCTCGCTCCTCGCCCGGGGCGAACGCCTGACCGCCCTGCGCCTACAGGGAGTGCGGCTTGCCGAGGAGGACGGCCCTGTCAGGCGGGTGCCGGTAGCGGCCATAGACCGTCCGGACGGCAGGTACGACCTGATCGCCGTCTTCGTCCGCACCCACCAGGTGGATGCAGTGCTGGAATCACTCGCTGGTGTCCAAGGTGACGTGCTGTTCCTGCTCAACTGGGCAGCCGGTCCGAAGACGCTGGGTTCGGTGATCGGCCACGAGCGGGTGCTGCTCGGCTTCCCCGCGGTCGGCGGCACGATGGACGGCGACGTGGTCCGTTACCGCAAGACCAACTTCATCACCCGCCGGGTCGCGATGCCGATCGGCGAACCCGACGGCCGCACCACCCCGCGACTGGCACGGATCGTGGAGACGTTCCGTACTGCCGGGATCAACGCCAAGGCCGAGCCGCAGATGGATGCCTGGCTCAGTACGCACGCCGCGTTCGAGGTCCCGCTCGGTCAGGCGGTACACGCGGCGGGCGGCCCGGTAGCGCTGGCCGACGCCCCGGACGCTGTACGCGGCATGCTCCACCGCATGCGGCAAAACCTCGCCGCGCTGGAGACGCCGCCGGTACCTCGCGCGTTCGCCGCGTTGCGGGCTCTGCCGCAAGGACTCCTTGTGCCCGCGCTCCAACGCTTCCTGAAGAGCCCGACGGCTGTGAACAGCGGACTCAGCGACCTCTCACCTGCCACGGTGGCCGAACTCGAGCGGCTGACCGAACAGCTCCGCGCCCCGGCGGGAGCCCGCTAAGCGAACCAGGACGGCGAAAGGCTCACCACGCACACCACCGCCAGTCGCACAGAACCTGACGCTGTCGGGAATCGTGGAATGTGAAAGTGCCGATCCTGTGGCTGGGCCGACAAACTGCTCGACCTCGCGCTGGAAAGATCCGGGCTGTCGGCCCGGTCCGGGAACGCGGCGTTGGGCCCGGCGTTAAATGCCTCGACATGGGTCGCGGTGATCGGGGACTCTTCACGCGATGACACGAATCGACGACACGCCGCCCGCGTGGGACGAGCGCACCCAGCTCACCACATTTCTCGACTACGCACGTGACACCGCCCGCACCAAGTGCGACGGCGTCTCTGCGGAGAACGCCCACAAGGCGCTCCTGCCGGGCTCGCCGCTGATGACCATGAGCGGGGTGATCAACCACCTCCGCTGGGTCGAGTACTACTGGTTCCAGGTGGTTTTCCTCGGCGAGAAGGACCGGGGGCCCTGGACCGACGAGGACCCCGACCGCGAGATGCGTATCGCCGTAGATTTCCCACTCACGCAGTTGGTCGATGAATACGCCGAACAGAGCGCCCGCTACCGCGAACTGGTTGCCGGCAACGGCCTGGACAAGCCGGCCCGGCGAGCCGTCCGTGGCGATCTCCATGTCGACCTGCGCTGGATCCTCCTTCACCTCACCGAGGAGACAGCCCGCCACAACGGCCACCTGGACATCCTGCGCGAGATGCTGGACGGCACGACCGGCGACTAGGTGCATTGCCCCGCGTGCCCGGCGGAGCTCGCGGGCGGCGTCGCAGGACGAGTCAGGTGGCCGCTGTCACGAGCCCGGTGGAGCGCGCTGAGATCATCCCGCTGAGCAGGGCGGCGCGTCGGCGGGTGAAGAGGCGTGGCAGTCTCACCGTCAGCGCGTTCAGGCGGCCCGACTGCACACTGGGCCTGCGGCCGCGGTCGAGTGCTCTCATCGCGGTCGCGACCGCCTGCTCGGGGGTCTGGTACCTGCCCCGGTAGGCCCCACCGCCCAGAGCGTCGAAGAACTCGGTGCGGGTGAGCCCGGGGGCGAAGGAGAGCACACGCAGACCGGTGCCGCGCGACTCGTACCAGAGCGCCTCGGTGAAGCTGAGGACGAATGCCTTGCAGGCGGCGTAGACCGCCATCGCGGGAGTGGGCGTGTACGCAGCCATGCTCGCCAGGTTGACGAGGATGCCCCGGCCGGAGGTGCGCAGCGGCTCGATGAACGCGCGGGTGAGGTCGACGAGGTTGGCGACATCCACGTTGATCTCGTCGGTGAGGCGGTCTGGGTCCTCCTGGTGAAAGGCGCCGTCGGTGCCGAAACCGGCGTTGTTCACCAGGCCGTCGACGGTGATGCCTCGCTGGGCCAGGTCGGCGGCCAGCCGCCGGCCCGCGCCCGGCTCGCCCAGGTCGAGTGAGATCGCGGTGGTCCGTACACCGTGTCGCGCCCGCAGTTCGGAGGCGAGTGCCTCCAGACGGTCGCGTCGTCGTGCGACGAGGACGACGTCGGAGCCGCGGCGGGCGAGTTCACGGGCGAAGGCTGCGCCTATGCCGGAGCTGGCGCCGGTGACGATCGTGGTCTGGCCGGAGAAGTCGATCGGAGTCATTTCTGCACTGTAGGCCGACTTTTGCACTGAGTGCAAGGTGCGGCATGAAGTGCACGACCGTAGGGTGGGTGCATGGCCGACACCCCTACGCTCCGAGAGCGTGCCCGCCGCGCCGCACGTGCAGAGATCGCCGCCACCGCCATCCAGCTCTTCGCGGAGAACGGCTTCGATGCGACGACGATCGACCAGATCACTGCCGCCGTCGGCATCTCGCGCCGCTCGTTCTTCCACTACTTCGGGAGCAAGGAAGATCTCGTCCTGGGCGATACCGACGCACTGGGCGAGTCGGTGCGAGCCGAACTCGAGGCCCGGCCGGAAGGCGAGTCGGCCTGGGAGGCCATCCGGGGAGCCCTGCTGATCCTTGGCCAGGTAGGGGGCGGCCCGGCGGAGCGGCTCACCCTCGCCGGTCTCCACCACGAGGCGCCCTCGCTGCGCGCTCGGCACCTGGAGAAGCACCTGCGCTGGCAGCACCTGCTCGCTCCCGAGATACAGCGCCGCCTGGGCCTGCCCGCGTCCACAGAGGCCGACCCCAGAGCCCTGGCGTTCGTCGCTGCCGCGCTGGCCTGCGTCGACGCGGCCGTCGACGCGTGGTACCGCTCCGGCGGGACGGACGATCCCGAGCGCCTCTTCGACGAGGCGGTCGCCACTCTCCGCAGCTAGGTGTATTAACCACGAGCGTTGTTGACACCAGGGTCTTGATCAAAGGCGAAGACCTCCGGTGTGGTGGAGCTGTCTAGGACTGCACCGCACCGGAGGTCTTCGTGTCCCACCGTAATGCCCGGCTGACCGTTCACGGCAGGCGGCTGCTGATCCAGCGGGTCCTTTCCGGCCGCCCGGTCGCTCATGTGGCCGGTGAGATGGGGATCTCGCGGGCCACCGCCCACAAGTGGGTGCGGCGGTGGCGAACGGAAGGCGATCCGGGGTTGCTCGACCGTCCGAGCCGTCCGCACACGACCCCGCACCGCACGGCCCCTGAGACGGAAGCTGCCGTGTGCGATCTGCGCCAGGACCGCAAGCTCGGCCCGGCCAGGATCGGCCCGATCCTCGGACTGCCGGCCTCCACCGTCCACCGGATCCTGACCCGCCACGGCCTGAACCGTCTGGCCTGGCTGGACCGCCCGACCGGCGAACCGATACGCCGCTACGAACGCAGCCGCCCCGGCGAACTCGTGCACGTCGACATCAAGAAACTCGGCAACATCCCAGATGGCGGTGGCTGGCGCACGGTCGGCAGAACAACGGGCAACCAGAACCGGCAGGCCACCACCGGCCTGCGCAAGAGCTCCAAACCAGTGATCGGCTACAGCTACATCCACTCCGCCGTCGACGACCATTCCCGCCTCGCCTACAGCGAAGTCCTCACCAACGAACGCCAGCACACCGCGATCGGCTTCTGGCGACGCGCCCAGGCATTCTTCACCGGTCACGGCATCACCGTCGAACGGGTCCTGACCGACAACGGCTCCTGTTACAAGTCCAAGCTCTTCACCCAGACCCTGACCGCGGCCGGCATCACCCACAAGCGCATCCGCCCCTACCGACCGCAGACCAACGGCAAAGTTGAACGCTTCAACCGCACCCTGCTGGAGGAATGGGCCTACCTACGGCCCTACACCACCAACACCGAGCGGACAGCAGCCCTCGACGACTTCCTCCACAGCTACAACTACCATCGCTGCCACACCGCACTCGGAGGCCAGCCCCCGAAAAACCGAGTCAACAACGCTGCGGGTCAATACAGCTAGGGCGTGTTTCGAAAGTCCCGCCTGCCCGGCGACGCCTGGCACGCACGCTCGCCGCGTTGTCGGGATCACCCCGATACACCCAGTATCGGGGTGACCCTCCGCCTTGCGATCGCACGCACCAGACGCCGCCGGGCCCGCCCTTCGGGCGGACGGCGCTACTTTCGAAACGCACCCTAGGGCCCGTAGGCCTGGGGGTCCCGGTCGGCGGCGGGGAGTGCCGCGATGATTCCCTCCCCCGCCCCCTGAACGTCAACGCCGCACCATGCCCCGGCCGTCGAACGCCGCACCACCCCCGGAGCCGAGGCTCAGCCATAGCTCGCTGAAGCGGTCGAGCAGCCCGGCCGCCACCGTCACATCATCCGTCAACGGGCGGTCCGCCAGATCGACTTCGAGCGCCGAGTCCGCCAGTTCGAAGGCGCGGCCGACGGGCAGTCCGGGGTCCAGACGCATGTCCCGCTGCCTCAACGCCCGTACGGCTGCCACGAGTTCGCATCCCACCACGAGACGGAACGCCTCACAGGCACGAAGTGTCTGGCGCGCTGCCAGCGAGGCGAAGCTGGCCTGCTCCTCGACGCCCCGTGAGAGCACGGCGTGGCCCAGTGAGGCGGGTGCGGAGAACGCCCTCAGGTCCCCGAGCGCCGCACCGGCCGCGTATTCGAGGATCATCACACCCGACGAGGCCGGTTCGCCGTCCGCGAGAAACGGCCGCAGACGGGTGAAGCCCGGCTCGTTCAGGGTCGAGAGACGTGAGGTCGACAGGCGCGCAACCTGTGACACCGCCAGCCTGAAGTGGTCCAGTGACAGGGCGAGTTGAGCAAGGTAGAAGCCACCGTGGTGATAGGCCGCCATGTCGTCCGCCGAGATCAGCGGGTTCTCGGCCGCCGCGTTGATCTCGACCACCAGGATGTCGTCGAGCGCGTCCGCCGCGTCGTGGGCCGGGCCATGGATCTGCGGCACGCAGCGGAAGCCGTACGGGTCCTGGATCCGGCCGAGTGGCGGCGTGGGGCGGTCGGGCGCACCCAGGAGCAGCCGCATGCGTTCCGCGACGGCGTAGGAGCCGGCGTGCCGGCGTGCCTCGTGCACGGGCAGCGCGTACGCCTCGTACGAACCGTCGGTCGCCATCAGGGACAGCGCCGCCACCACCTGTGTGGCCTCGATCAGGCCGCGCAGCTCGTGCACGGCGAGCGCGGACTGGCCGAGGGTGAGGGCGTTGCTGCTGATGAGGGCGAGGGCGTCGTTGTTGTCGAGGGGCTGCGGGCCCGGGGCATGCCCCGCTCCCTGCCAGGGATGCTCGCCCGCGAGCGCGAGGCCCATCTGCGCGAGCGCCGCGATGTCGCCGGTGCCGACCGAGCCGAATTCGTTTACCTTCGGGTACGCGCCCACCTCCAGGGCGTCGCAGAGCGCCGTGACGACGGTCGGGCGCGCGCCGGCACCGCCCGCGAGCAGCTGGTTGGCCCGGACCGCGAGCATGGCGCGGACCTGCCGTGCGGGCAGTTCCGCACCGATCGAGCCGGCGTGGCTCCGCAGCAGCCGTAGGCCGTGGTCGGAGGCCGCCTCGGTCGGCACCGACTCGTTCCTGTTGGCGCCCACACCGGTGGAACGCCCGTAGACACGGCCCCATGAGGCGATTTCCCGCGCTGCGTTCCACGAGGTCTCCACCCGCTTCATCCCGTCCGCCGCCGGAACGGGCTTTGCGGCGGATTCGGCCAGGCGTACGACATCTGCGACCATCAGTCCGCAGCCGTCCAGGACGACGGTCGCGCCGGTGCCGCCGACGACCTCGTCCGCGATTCGAGACGACATCAGTGGTGATTCCTCCTCGATCGGGCGCTCTGTCATGCACTACGACCACTCGTAACCAGGGATTTACGCCTGAGTGGCGACGACCTATTGACAACCTATTCAGTCACCGAGAACTCTGCATGATGATATGCAGCCGGGCAAGGGACTCCTCATGATCCAATTCGACAAGGCCCACAAGCGCTTCCCCAACGGCACAACCGCAGTGCACGACCTCACCCTTGAGATGCCGGAAGGGGGCGTGACCGTCCTCGTCGGATCCTCCGGCTGCGGCAAGACGACGACACTCCGCATGATCAACCGGATGGTCGATCCGACCTCCGGGACCATCAGGGTCAACGGCAGGGACGTCCTGGAGCAGGACGCCGCCGAGCTGCGCCGCTCGATCGGCTACGTCATCCAGCAGTCCGGCCTCTTCCCGCACCGCACCGTCCTCGACAACATCGCGACCGTGCCGCTGCTCCTCGGCTGGGGCCGCAGGAAGGCGCGTACGCGGGCTGCGGAGCTCCTGGAGACGGTCGGCCTCGCCGCCGACGCGGGGAAGCGCTATCCGCACCAGCTCTCGGGCGGCCAGCAGCAGCGGGTCGGTGTGGCCCGCGCTCTCGCCGCCGACCCGCCGGTGCTTCTGATGGACGAGCCGTTCGGCGCCGTCGACCCGGTGGTCCGGACCCAGCTCCAGGACGAACTGCTCAGACTCCAGAGGGAGTTGAGCAAGACGATCGTATTCGTCACGCATGACATCGACGAAGCGGTACGGCTCGGTGACCGCATAGCCGTCTTCCGCACCGGTGGCCATCTCGTCCAGTGCGCAGCCCCGGCCGAGCTCCTGGCCCGCCCCTCGGACACATTCGTCGCGGACTTCCTGGGCGCCGAGCGCGGTCTGAAGCTGCTGTCCCTGTCGACGCTCGCCGAGGCCCCTCAGGGGCCCGCCCCCGAAGGCACCCGCTGGCGGCTGGTCCTCGACGCCGCCCGCAAGCCGCTGGCCTGGCGCGACAGCGAGACGGACACCCGGACCCCCGTCCGCCCCCTGCGGGACACGGACTCGCTGCTCTCTGCGCTCAACGAGTCGATCGCCGCACCGAGCGGCCTGGTCGCACGGGTGGACGCGGACGGCGTCCTCACCGGCGTGACGTCCCGCGAGGACATCCACGACCACGCCGGGCACGTCCACAGTACGGCGAGCAAGGTGGTCGCATGACCGTCGACTGGTCGTGGATATCCGACCACGCCGGTGATCTCACCACCCTGGCCCTCTCCCATCTCCAGGCCGCCCTCACCGCAGTGCTCCTCGGCCTGGTCGTCTCGCTCCCCCTGGCCGTGGTCGCCCACCGGGTACGCGCGCTGCGCGGACTCCTCCTGGGCCTGTCGAACATCCTGTTCACCATCCCGTCCATCGCCGTCTTCGTGCTCCTCCTGCCGGTCAGCGGGCTCACCCGCACCACCACCGTCATCGGCCTGACCATCTACACGCTCGTGGTGCTCCTGCGGAACACCGTCGAAGGCCTGGACTCCGTCCCCGCCCGGACCAAGGAGGCCGCCAGGGCCATGGGCTCCAGGCCGCTGCGCACCCTGCTCACCGTCGAACTGCCCCTCGCCCTGCCCGTGATCATGGCGGGCGTGCGGATCGCGACGGTGATGGCCATCTCCCTCGTCTCCGTGGCCACATACATCGGCGACGGCGGACTCGGGCAGCTCTTCACGGACGGGTTCCAGCGCAACTTCCCCACCCCCGTCATCGTCGGCGTCGTCCTGACCCTGCTCCTCGCGCTCGTCGCGGACGCAACTCTCGTCGCCCTCCAGTACGTCCTGACTCCCTGGACCCGCCGGCAGAAGCAGAGGGCCTGACCTCATGTACGAACTCTTCAAGGGCCTCGGCTCCTGGCTCGTCAGCGGCGAACAGTGGGCCGGCCCCGACGGCATCGGGCACCGCCTGGCCGAGCACCTCCAGTACTCGCTGCTCGCCACCCTCATCGCCGCCGCCATCGCACTGCCGGTCGGACTGCTCATCGGGCACACCGGACGCGGCGCCTTCCTCGCCATCAACCTCTCCAGTTTCGGACGCGCGCTGCCCACGGTCGGACTCGTGGTGCTGGTCTTCCTCGCCAGCGGCCTGTCGATGTGGCCCGTCTACATCGCCCTCGTGGCGCTCGCCGTTCCCTCCATCGTCACCAACACGTACGCCGGGATGACGGCCGTCGACCCCGAGGTCCGGGACGCCGCGCGCGGCCAGGGGATGCGCTGGCACCAGGTTCTTCTCCAGGTCGAGCTGCCCCTCGCGCTCCCCCTGATCATGACCGGGCTCAGGCTCGCGCTGATCCAGGTCGTCGCGACGGCAACCATCGCGGCGTACGTCTCCTTCGGCGGGCTCGGCCGGTATGTCTTCGACGGACTCGCCCAACGCGACCTGGTGCAGGTGCTCGGCGGCGCCGTGCTCGTGGCGGTCGTCGCCGTCGTCCTCGATCTCGCGCTCTCCGCGCTCCAGCGCGTCCTTTTCCGCCACCGCCCGGCCACGCCGGCCTAGGAGTACGCACCATGAACCGCAGAACTCTCATCGGCGGGCTCTTCGCCGCCGCCTCCGTCCCCGCGCTCGCCTCGTGCAGCAGCGGCATCACCTCCCTCGACGGGCAAGGGTCCGGCGGCGGTGGCGCGGGCTCCAGCGAGGGCGGCGTCACCATCGGGACCGCCAACTTCACCGAGAACCAGGTGCTGGGGCACCTCTACGCCGCCGCGCTCGAAGCGGCGGGGGTGAAGACCACGGTCCGCCCCAACCTCGGCACCCGGGAGATCCTCATCCCCGCCCTCAAGGGCGGCGACATCGACCTCCTGCCCGAATACCAGGGCGCCCTGCTGCACTACCTCGACTCCAAGGCCACGGCGACCGAGGAGGGCGAGATGCAGAACGCTCTCGCCATGGCCCTGCCCCCCGGCCTCCAGGTCCTGCCCTACGGCACGGCCGAGGACTCCGACGCCTTCGTCGTCACCCGGGAGACCGCCGACACCTACGGACTGACCTCCCTCGCCGACCTCGCCGCGCACAACGGCAAGCTGGTCATCGGCGCGGCGCCCGAGGTCAAGAAGCGCGCCGTGGGCGCGGTGGGCCTCAAGGACGTCTACGGCGTGGAGTTCAAGGAGTTCAAGTCCCTCGACTCCTCGGGGCCGCTGGTCAAAGGCGCCCTCAAGAAGGGGGACGTCGATGTCGCGAACCTCTTCACCACCGACACCGACATCGTCGCCGAGAACTGGGTCGTGCTCACGGACCCCAAGAACCTCGTCCCCGGCCAGCGCGTGGTGCCTCTCATCGCCGACCGCAAGGCCGACTCGACGGTCCGCGCGGCACTCGCCCGCCTGGGCAACGCACTGACGACCAAGGACCTCACCGAGCTCAACCGCCTGGTGGACAAGGACAAGAAGGACCCCGAGGACGTCGCGAACGACTGGGCCGCACAGCACGGGATCAAGAAGTAGCCACCGCCCGGCCGGGCGGCAGGACACACACCGAGAGGCCAGGGAGCCGAGTCATGGCAGCTGAAGACCTGGTGGAGCGGCGCTCCATCGACGTCGTCCCGGACGACGAACGGCACGGGACCGCGTTCAGTCAGTTCACCCTCTGGCTCGGCGCCAACCTCCAGATCACCGCGGTCGTCACGGGCGCACTCGCCGTCGTCTTCGGCGGCGACGTGGTGTGGTCCGCGGCCGGCCTGCTGCTGGGCAATCTGCTCGGCGGCGCCGTCATGGCCCTGCACTCCGCGCAGGGGCCGAAGCTCGGACTGCCCCAGATGATCCAGTCCCGCGCCCAGTTCGGGGTGCGCGGCGCGATCATCCCCCTCCTCCTGGTCATCCTCATGTACGTGGGCTTCTTCGCGAGCGGCAGCGTCCTCGCCGGCCAGGCGACCGCCGAGCTCACGCACACGAGCGACACCACGGGCATCATCGTCTTCGCGGTCGTCACCGCCGTGACGGCGACGGTCGGCTACCGCCTGATCCACGCCCTGGGGCGGGTGGCCGGCGTGGTCTGCGCGCTCGCCTTCGTCTACCTGGGCATCCGGCTCCTCGACCGCGTGGACCTGTCGGCGCTGCTCGGTGACGCCCACTTCGATCTGCCGATGTTCCTGCTCGCCGTGTCGCTCTCGGCCTCCTGGCAGCTCGCCTTCGGGCCGTACGTCGCGGACTACTCACGCTATCTGCCGCGTTCGACGTCGGGGCGCGCGACGTTCTGGTGGACCCTGTCCGGGTCGGCCGTCGGCTCGCAGTGGTCGATGACGTTCGGGGTGCTCGTGGCGGCGAGTGCGGGGGACGCGTTCCTCGACAACCAGGTCGGATACGTGGTCGGTCTGGGCGGCACGGGCCTGATCGCCTCGTTCCTGTACTTCGTGATCGCGCTCGGCAAGCTGACCATCAACGTGCTCAACACCTACGGCGGCTTCATGTCGTTGGTGACCAGCGTCAGCGGGTTCCGTGGGCAGAAGACTCTGTCGGCACGCGGCAGGACCGCGTACATCACCCTGATCATGGTGGCCGGCACGGTGGTCGCGCTGCTGGGCAAGGACACCTTCCTGACGTCCTTCAAGGACTTCCTGCTGTTCCTGCTGACCTTCTTCACCCCGTGGTCGGCGATCAACCTGGTCGACTACTACCTGATCTCTCGGGAGCGGTACGACATACCGGCGCTCACAGACCCCGCGGGCCGCTACGGCGCCTGGCGCTGGGACGCCCTCACGGTCTACGGCGTGGGGATCCTCGCCCAGCTCCCGTTCCTCGTGACGCACTTCTACACGGGCCCGCTGGCGGATCCGCTGGGCGGCGCGGACGTCTCATGGATCGTGGGTCTGGTGGTCCCGGCGGTCCTCTACCGGCTGCTGGCCCGCCGCGGGAGCACCGTCGCCCGGCGGGAAACCCCGTACGAGAGGGTCTAGGGTCTTTCGTCCAAACGAAAGACCCTAGCGCCGCAGACTCCCCACCAGCGCTTCGATCACACACTCCGTCGACGCGGCCATGTCCACCGCCTCCGGGTCCAGCAGCCACTGCACCTGCAGGCCGTCCATCACGGCGACGATCGCGTTCGCGGCACCGAGGACATCCAGGTCCTGGCGTACCTCGCCCAGTGCGCAGGCCTCTGTCAGCGCTTCGGCGACGAATTCACGCAGGCCGGCGTAGCGGTTACGGAAATACGCCTGCGCGGGATGGTCGTCGGTGACGCTCTCCGCGGAGAGCACCGCGTAGAGGCGGACGATGCCCTCGCGCTCGGCGTTGTGGCGGACCGTGTCCACCAGGTGCCGGAGGAAGGTCAGGCCGCGTGGCCGGTCCGGGCCCAGGTCGGCGATGTCGGTGGCGTCCCGGAGGTCGAGGACCTCGGTCAGCAGGTTGGCCTTGGAGTGGAAGTAGTGCAGGACCCCGGCCTGGGTCAGGCCCGCGCGGTCGGCGATCTCTGCGAGGGAGGCCTTGCCGTAGCCCCGGGCCGCGAAGGTCTCCATCGCGATGCCGAGGATCTCGTCGTGACGCTCCTGGGCGGCGGGGCTGCGTTCCCGGCGGCTGCGCCGACCGGTTCGAGGTGCGGACGTCGCCGTCTTTTCGGTGCTCACCTGTCGGAGTCTAGGCCGGACCTGATCGATGCAGAAGAAGTTCCGCACGACCACTTACTAAGCACTCAGTAAGCGTGCTTGTATGCCGCCCGTGACCCACTCCAGCAGCCACCGCACGAGAGGAGCCGGCGGCACATCCCGTACGCGCCCCACCGCAGTCGAAGGAGCCGCAAGATGAGAGCACCCGTACACACACGCGCCCGGGCGAGAGCCACGAAGACCGCCGTCGCGGCGGCCGTTCTGACTCTCACCTGCACGGGCATCGCCTACGGCGCCCACAGCACACCCCCCGGTGTGGCCGCCGACGATGCCGCCCATGTCTGGATCACCACGCCGGACGGCACCAGCAAGCTCAAGGACGAAGGCACCGCTCCCTTCACCGGCAGCCCGCAGGCCACGGACATCAGGATCGACGCCGGGGCCACCGGACAGAAGTTCACCGGCGCCGGCGCCTCCGTGACGGAGGCATCGGCCCATCTGATCCAGCAGCTTCCCTCGGACACCAGGGATTCCCTGCTCAGGTCGCTCTTCTCCCGGGAGGGGGACGGCATCGGTCTGAACTATCTGCGCCAGCCACTGGGCAGCAGTGATTTCAACGCCGAACCGGACTTCACGACGTACGAGGACACCCCGGGGGCCTTCTCCATCGACTGGGACAGGCAGGAGACCATCCCGGTGCTCAAGCAGGCCCAGGCGGTCAACTCCTCGATCCGCTTCATGGGGACACCCTGGTCCGCCCCGGCCTGGATGAAGACCGGCAACGACCTCAAGGGCGGCAGGCTCGACCCCGCCCACTACCAGGACTACGCCGACTACCTGGTCAAGGCCATCAAGGCGTACGAAGCGGAGGGGATCGAGCTCACCGACCTCACCGCTCAGAACGAGCCGGAGTTCGAGGCGACCTATCCCTCCATGGCGATGACCTCCTCCGAGCAGGCGGACTTCCTGAAGGTCCTGGACGAGACCCTCACGGAGAACGGTCTGGACACCAACCTCCTGGCTTACGACCACAACTGGGACCACCCCGGCTATCCGCTCGACGTCTTCAGCAGGACGCCCG
Organism: Streptomyces sp. NPDC048565; assembly: GCF_040650935.1. Classification (NCBI taxonomy): domain Bacteria; kingdom Bacillati; phylum Actinomycetota; class Actinomycetes; order Kitasatosporales; family Streptomycetaceae; genus Streptomyces; species Streptomyces sp. NPDC048565. Next base: position 78,632 of record NZ_JBEZIH010000019.1, on the reverse strand, counting down.
GGATGAACCGGCTGATCGGCGCGGCCTTCCACTGCTACGGAGGTGCCCCGGAGGCGCAGCAGCAGATCCGCGACGCGGGCAAGCGCGTCTTCTTCACGGAGTGCTCGGGTTCCGACTCCGAGAACACCGCCGACACCTTCGAGGACACCCTGCGGTGGCACGCCGAGAACCTGGTCGTGCGGAACATGCGCTCGGGCGGTGAGACCGTCGTCGACTGGAATCTCGCCCTCGACCAGAACGGCGGCCCCCATCAGGGCAACTGCTCGATCCGCTGCAACGGTGTGGTGGAGATCGCGGGCGGCGACGTCACGCCCAACGCCGAGTACTACACCCTCGGCCATCTGTCGAAGTTCGTGGATGTCGGCGCGGACCGGATCGGCTCCACGGCCGACGGCACGATCCAGAACGTCGCCTTCCGGAATCCGGACGGCGAACGCGTCCTGTACGCCGTGAACACGGGCGCTTCCGACCAGCAGTTCTCCCTCACGGACGACGGCCGCTCGCTGACGTACACGCTTCCGGCGGGTGCGGTGGCGACGTTCACCTGGCAGCCCTGACCCACTCCGAGGGAGTCCTACCCGCATGGTTCGGCGGGTGCCGAACCATGCGGGTCCTAGCCTGGCGCCATGACCAGTTTCCACGCACTGCACCACACCGGGACGCCGCTGCTGCTGCCCAACGCCTGGGACCACGCGTCCGCGGCGGCCCTCGCCGCACGGGGCTTTCCCGCGATCGGAACGACCAGCCTGGCCGTGGCCGCCGCGGCCGGGCTGCCCGACGGTGCGGGGGCCACCGAGGAGGAGACCCTTGGGCTGGCACGGCTGCTGGGCAACCGGGGGTTCCTGCTCTCCGTGGACGCCGAGGGCGGCTTCAGCGACGACCCGGCGGAGGTCGCGGAGCTGGCCGTCAGGCTGGCCGCCGCCGGTGCGGTGGGCATCAATCTGGAGGACGGCAGAGCGAATGGAACACTCAGCCCCGCCCCCGTGCACGCGGCGAAGATCGCGGCGGTCAAGGCAGCCGTACCTGACCTCTTCGTCAACGCCCGCACGGACACCCACTGGCTGCGCACCCAGCAGGACGAGACCACGACCCGGCTCGACGCCTACAGCCGGGCCGGCGCCGACGGTGTGTTCGTCCCCGGTCTGTCCGACCCGGCGGGGATCTCCGCCCTGGTGCGGTTCCTCGACGTACCGCTGAACATCCTGTACGCGCCTTCGGGCCCCGGCGTGGCGGAACTCGGCGCCCTGGGCGTACGCCGTGTCAGCCTCGGCTCGCTGCTCTACCGGGCCGCGCTGGGGGCGGCGGTGGACGCGGCGGACGACATCCGTGGCGGGCGGCCGGTGACCGGCAGAGTCGCGAAGTACGCCGAGGTGCAGGGCTTCTCCCGGTAGGCTGCGATGCGGGCCGTGACTGGCGCTGAGGTGGAGCACCACCGGGGAGCGGTCTGACGAGATGTCGTTGCCGTGCGCCTGGGCGAGCAGTCAGCCACGCCTGGAGGGCATCATGTCCGCGACTCGAACGGCCCAGCTCATGGACGGCACCGGCCTCGCCCGGCGCATCATCGAGGAGGCTGCCGCCGAGGCGGCGGAGATCTCACGGAGTTCGGGGACCGGCCCCTGTCTGGCCACGGTGCTGGTGGGCGAGGACCCCGCGTCGGCCACGTACGTCCGTATGAAACAGGCGCGTTGCGCGAAGGCGGGCATCCGGTCACGGCACATCGCTCTGCCGGCCGCCACCACGACCGCCGAACTCGTCGACACGCTCGCGGGCCTGTCCGGTGATCCGGATGTGCACGGCATCCTGCTCCAGCATCCCTGCGGTCCGCACATCGACGAGCGGGCGGCGTTCGAGGCCATCGCCCCGGAGAAGGACGTCGACGGCGTCACGACACGGTCGTTCGCCGCGATGAGCTTCGCGCTGCCCGGCTTCGTGTCCTGCACCCCGGGCGGCATCATGCGGCTGCTGGAGGCCTACGAGGTCGAACTGGCGGGCAAGCACGCCGTCGTGGTGGGCCGTAGCGCGATTCTCGGCAAACCGGCCGGGATGCTCCTGCTCGCCGAGGACGCGACGGTGACGTACTGCCACTCCCGGACGGCCGATCTGTCGGAGGCCGTCCGGCAGGCGGACGTCGTGGTCGCGGCCGTGGGGCGTCCTCGGCTGATCCGGGGCGAGGACATCAAGCCCGGCGCGGTGGTGGTCGACGCCGGATACAACGCGGGCAACGTGGGCGACGTGGACTTCGACGCGGCCCGCACCCGCGCCCGGTTGATCACTCCGGTTCCTGGAGGCGTCGGGCCGATGACGATCGCCGTCCTGCTGGCGCAGACCGTGGAGGCCACAGCGCATCAGCTGGGAATCCGGCGCCACTGACCTCTCACGGCCGGTTCCGGGCGTGGGCACGCATGAGGAGGGCGACCCAACTGCGGTAGGGGCGCCATGCGTCGGCGAGCGCCGCGAGCCGTCGGGGGCTGCTGTCCGCGGTGGAGGCGTCGAGGCCGTACGCGGTAGCCATGGCCCGGTGGAGACGGGGCTCCACGGTGGGGAAGACATCGGGGTGTCCGGCGCCGCGGATGAGGATCAGCTCGGCCGAGAACGGTCCGATGCCGGGGAGTTGCCTCAGGTCGGTGAGGGCGAACTCGGCGGGCTGTGCGCGCAGGACCGCGGCGTCGAGGCGTCCGTCCAGGGTGGCTTCGGCCAGTGCGTGCAGGCGCTCGACCTTGAGGCCGGTGAGGCCCGGGACGCGGTCGAGGGTGCGCAGCGCGGCGGGGGCCGGAAAGGCGTGCAGCCGCCGGCCTGCCACGTCGACGGCCCGGCCGTGCTCCTGCGCGAGACGGGCCTTGATGGCGGCGGCCTGGGTCTCTCGGATGCGATTGCCGATGATCGTCCAGGCTGCGGCCTCGTAGGGCGAGTGGAACAGGACGGGCCGCAGCCCCGGGAACTCGGCCTGGAGACCGGCGACGGCCTCGTCCTTGTCGGCGAGGGCGGGGAAGTAGGTGGCATCGACGTCGAGGGAGAGGATGCGGGCGATCTGGGCGCGGGCGGCCCGGCCGGCCACGGAGCCGGCGGTGGGCCGGGTGGTCCGGCCGTCGGCATGGACGGTGCACTCCGCGTGGACGGTGCCGGGGGCGCCGTCCACGGTCTTCTCCTGCCGCACCGCGGCTCCGACCACGGTGTGACCGTCGTCGGAGACGAAGGCCAGCCGAAGAACCTCCTCGTCCGCGTGCTCGTAGGAGGCGGGGGTGAATCCCTCCAGGAACCGGATGGAGGCGGCGAGGGAGAACGGACCGGCCGGGGTGAAGGAGACAGCGGCCATGTCAGCCGCCCTGGTGGACGGTCAGGACGTAGCCCTCGGGACCGGTGAAGGAGAACATCGGGCCGAAGGGGCTCTCGGTGACAGGGGTGAGGATCTCGACGTCGTTGGCGATGAGCTGGTCGTACAGCGCCTGGGTGTCATGGGTGGAGAACCAGAGAGCGACACCGAGGCCGGGGCGGCCCGCATCCAGATCGGTGCCGGGGAGCGGATCACGCACGGCCAGCGCCACGGGCTTGGTGTCGAAGACGACGGCGCCGGGGGGCGAGGCGGCGGCACGGCGCAGGCCGAGGTTGTTCTCGCAGTACGTGGCTGCAGCCTCCAGGTCACGGACCTGCAGGGCGATGAAGTCGGGACCGTCGATGGCGGCGGACATGGTTCCTCCTCGAACTGACGCGAAGACCTGATGTCAGGACTTTGACATAACAGAGCGTAGAAGGCTCTCCCGCCTATGTCAAAATACTGACATGGATGACACGCCGCCGATCGAACCGCCGCACCCTGCCGAGGACGTGACCGATCACGTGGGCTACCGGCTCAAGCGCGCGCACGCCGCTCTGCGAGGCGCTCTGGACCAGGTTCTGCGCGGCCACGACCTGACCGTTCCGCAGTACTCCTGCCTGGAGGTCCTCGCCGCCCGCCCGGGCCTGTCCAACGCCGAGCTGGCCCGGGCCACCTTCGTCACCCGCCAGTCGGCCAACACCGTCCTGCGCGGTCTGCAGGACGACGGCCTGGTAGCCCGCCCAGACACCGTGGCCACCGGCCGCGCCCGCCCCACCCATCTCACCGATGAGGGCAGGCTCCGGCTGCAGGCGGCGCAGTCGGCGGTCTACGCCGTAGAGGCCCGCATGATCCGCGCCGTGCCCGCCGGGCGCCTGGCCGAGCTCCTCGAGGACCTCGACCGCATGACGCTGGCCCTCGACGAGTGAGGCCGGGCAGCGCCCGTCGTCAGACCCGCACGACCCTGCGGCGTCGGCCGCGCCGTCAGGCCAGTCCTGCTTCGATGGCGCGGCGGACCGCGTCGGCCCGGTCCCGGATCCCCGCTTTGGCGAACAGGTTGTTGATGTGGGTCTTGACCGTGGCCTCACTGATGAAGAGCTTCTCGGCGATGCCCCGGTTCGGCATGCCCTGGCCGATCAGCGCGAGCACCTCACGTTCGCGGGGTGTGAGGTGTCCGGGCAGGGCCTGTCCCTCGACGGGCGCCCTGGTCCTGACGGTGGCGAGCAGCCGGTCCTGGACTTCGCGGTCGAGCACGGACTGCCCTGCACCTGCGGCCCGGATGGCCCGGGTGATGTCCTGGCGTCCCGCGTTCTTCGTCAGGTAACCACGGGCCCCCGCGCCCAGGGCGCCCAGGATCGAGTCGTCGTCGGCGAAGGTGGTCAGGACGACCACCGCCACCTCCGGATACTCCTCGCTCAGCCGGCGGGTCGCTTCGATCCCGTCCATCACGGGCATCCTCAGGTCCATCAGCACCACGTCCACCGGCCCGGCGGCAGCAGCCGTCAGCACCTCGCCGCCGTCCGCGGCGGTCGCGACGACATCGATGTCCTCCGACAGTCCGAGCACCGCGGCGAGCGGCTCCCGGACGGCGGCCTGGTCGTCGGCGACGACCACCCTCAACCGCTGGGCACTCTGGGTCGGTTCACTCATCCCGGTATCACTGCTTCCACCTGCCAGCCGCCGTCGTCAGGTCCTTCGGTGAGGGGGCGTGCGCTGACCCTTCCGCCCAGCAGGGCGACACGTTCACGCATCCCGATCAGCCCCATCCCGCTGCCGATACCCGCGTTCACCTCACGGGTGGCGGCGCCGTTACGGATCCTCAGTGTGGTCGATGCGGCCGCGAACGTCAGCTCCACGCCGACTTCTCCCCCGGGGGCGTGACGAGCGGCGTTGGTCAGCGCCTCCTGGGCGATCCGCAGCAGATTCTGGGTCACCCGGGCGGGCACCTCACGGACGGTTCCGGTGACGGTGAGGACGTCACGGTGACCCGACGACTCAAGCATCGCCGTCAGGGTCTCCAGCAGCGGCAGGGCGTCCTCGCGCAGCGCGTGCACGGTCCACTGCGCCTGCTTCAGGCTCTCCTTGACCAGACCGTGGGCCTTGTCGTTGGCCTCCCTGACCTTCTCCAGGTCTCCGGTGTCGAGCAACGCGTCGGCCAGCTCCAACTGCATGTTGATCCCGGCCAGCGAGTGCGCCAGGACATCGTGCACATCACGCGCGATCCGGCTGCGCTCGGTCAGCACGGCGGTCCGCGCCTCGGCCCGGGCGGCGCGCTCAGCCGATTCGGCCGCCGCGATCGCCGCCGCCACAGCCCGGTGCCGACTGCGGTTGACGATGCCGATCAGGACCGGGAGGCCCGTGGCGAGACCGACGGCCCAGGGCAACTCGTGGTACCCGGGGCCGAGGTGGAAGAACAGGACGCCGCCGCAGAGCAGACTGCTGAGACCCGCGAGAGCAAGAGCCGGCCTGGTGTCGAACCGGTGCCCGAGGTGTCCGACGAGGAAGAAGGCGAAGAGGTAAGTCGTCCCGCTGCGGCTGACGCCGATCAGGCAGGCCGCTGCCAGGATGCTGAGCGCCGGCCAGACCAGGGGAAGTCGCTCGGCGACCTTGTTCCAGGGCAGACGCCGGTCCAGCAGAATCGCGGAGTTGACCACGAGGAGAACGGCAACGGCCAGGCCCGAACCGCTGAACCCGAGGGGCCGGATCGTCAGGATTCCGACCACGATGACCGCCACGGTCCAGAACCACTGCACACGCGGGTCCCGTCCAGGAACCCGGAGCGGGCCCGCTCCCGAGGCCGCACCTTCCCTGGGGGGCGGGACGCTCTCGGCTGCGGACACCGGCCGAAGATATCGCATGGTCACGCCGTGCGTTCGAAGACGGGCGCCGGGTGGGTCACCGCGCGGGTCCGGCTGCGTATGAAGATCGTGGCCAGCCGCACGACCACTTCGGCGAGTGCCATCAGCACGAACGCCGCAACCCATGCCTGGTCGCTGGTGATGTGATGAGCGATGCTGAACCGGGCGACGTCATCGGCCCCGCCACCGTGCTCCACCCACATCTGGAAGCCCATCCGTGCCCCCATGCCCACCACCCACAGGATCGCGGACACCGCGCCGGCCTTGATCAGGACGTGCTCTCCGACGGTGCGGATGCGGGTGAAGATGCCACCGGCGGCACCGAGTGCGGCACCGATGCCCATCAGGACGCCTATCAGCACCAGGTCGTTGCCCGCGGTGGGAATGGTGTCCAGGTACGAGTAGGCCACGAAGGTCACGATCCCGAGCGGGATCAGGAAGGACTTGAGGTCGAGGCGGCCTTCCCGCAGCTGCCGGAAGACGATGAGGATGAGGGCGATGTCGGTGATCCACTCGGTTGTTGTCATGCCAGGAAGCCTCCCGCGCCGAGGCTCACAACGCCTGGACCCACGGGTGGAATCACGGGTGGACGCGTGGGTGGAGTTCAACCGCTCCCCCGACGTCCACCCCACCACCGACCGGCATCACCGTCACCCTCGCGGCCGCCGTGCGTCATTCCCCCTGTGAGCCGTACCAAACGCCCTTCCGAGTGGCATAGACCACTCCCCCGGACGGATTGCTGACGGGAACGACGAGGGAAGCCATAGGACGCCAAGATCAGTCCGAAAGGTGGCATATCCTCGTGACGCTCGTAGCGCCTCCCCCCATACCCAGGGCAGCGGGCTCGGTCCCGCTCCTGGGTCACGCGATACAGCTCATACGCGACAACCTCGGCTTCATCGCCTCGCTCCGCGCCAACTACGGCCCGCTGGTCGAGATCACTCTGCAGCCCGGCACCCGCACCCTGATCGTCCAGGACCCCGACCTCATCCGCACGATGCTGACCGACCTCGGTCCCAGTCTGGACAAGGGACGCTTCTTCGAGAAGATGGGCCAGCTGCTGGGTGACTCGGTCGTCACCGCCGCGGGCCAGGAACACGTCCGCAAGCGACGCCAGTTGCAACCCGCCTTCGGCCGCCCCGAGATCGCCGGTTACGTCGACACCATGCGGGGTGCGACAACCGCCGCCCTCGCCACCTGGACCCCTGGCCGGCGGCTCGACGTCCGTGAGGCCATGGTCGGCCTCTCCCTCGACATGCTCGCCCAGACGGTCTTCGCCGGCAGCCTGGACGAGGCGACGTTCCTCCGGCTGCGCAAGGACCTGTCGGTGGTCATGAACGGGGTCGGCGCCCGCGTCATGCTGCCCGACTGGGTGGAGCGGCTTCCCCTGCCCTTCAACCGCCGGTTCACGGCTGCCAGGGACGCGGTCCGGGCCACCATCGACCGGGCCGTGACCGATCTCCAGGACTCCGGGCAGGACAACGGAGACATGCTGTCCCTGCTGCTGCGCACCACGGACGAGGAGACCGGCCGGCCGCTGACCGGGCACCAGATCAGCTCGGAGATCCTCACCCTGGCCGTGGCCGGCACCGAGACCACCGCATCCGTGCTGTCCTGGGCGCTCTACGAGATCGCGCGGAACGCCGATGTCGAACGAGGGGTCCTGGACGAGCTCGACAGGGTGCTCGAAGGCCGGCCCATCGCGTTCGCGGACCTTCCGCATCTGCCCTACCTCGACCGCGTCATCCGGGAAACACTCCGGCTGCACCACACCGGCTGGCTCGTGACCCGTCGCACCATCACCCGGACACGTCTGGGGCCCTGGTCGATCCCCGCGGGCACGGAACTCGCCTACTGCCAGCACGCCCTGCACCGCGATCCCGCGTTCTTCCCGGACCCTCTCGTGTTCGATCCGGACCGCTGGCTGGAAGAGAGCCAGGCCAAGGCGTTCACACCTGGAGCGTTCCTCCCGTTCGGTGCGGGCAAGCACAAGTGCATCGGAGACCGGTTCGCCCTCACCGAGCTGGTCACCGCCATCGCGACGATCGTCAGGCGCGTACGGTTCGAGGTCCCGCCGGACCAGAGCGTCCGTCCGGTGGCCCAGGCAACCGTGCGGCCCAGCACGCTGCTGATGGATGTGCACCGGCGGAGCGGTGCCACGGAGCAGAAGCCCGACTGACCGACTCCGTCGTCCTCGAAACTCCGCGCGGGCAGCCTCGTTGACTCCTCCTGGGGGGCCACCGAACCCACGAGACAACGCTGTACAGCGACGGAGACGTTATGAGCAATGAGCTGGATCCCGCGGTAGCGAAGTTCGTCGACGCGGTGAACGCCGGTGACCGCGAGGCCTTCCAGGCCGCGCTCACCGGCGACGCGACGATGAGCGACGACGGCAGCGAACGCGACATCGCCGAGTGGACCGACAAGGAGATGTTCAGCAGCAACGGCCGGATGAAGATCCAGTCGGTCAAGGACCACGGGCGCTCGCTGGTGGCCGACTTCACCAACGACACCTGGGGAACCATGCGAACCGCCTGGCGGTTCACCCTGACCCGCGACAGGATCAGCCACTTCGACACCGGGCAGGCCTGACCGGGTCCGCCACCGGGACTTCACCGGCCGTGCGTTGATGCAGGCACGGGGCGGTCGCGGGCCGTGCGACGATCGTGTGTCGGGCGGCCCGTGGGCTGCCGAGCGTTCGGAGAGTGGAGACAGGTGGAGGACGACGAGATACGCGCCCGTTTCGACGGCCGCAGCCGTGTCGTGCTGCTGCCGGGCAACGTCACGACGCTGAAGCGGGCCCGGATCGAGGAGATCGGCCATGCGCTCGGCTACCGGCTGCTCACCGTCGAGAACCTCGGCCGGGCAGGCGTCCGACTCGTCTACGAACGCGACGAGTCCCCGCTCGCACGACGCCGTAACGAGCTGAGCATTGCCCGCCTGCGCGCGAACGGTCCCCTGCTCCCGGCGGTGGAGCCCCCGGTGCCCCCGCCACCGGGTCCGCCGCCTCCTGCTCCCGCACAGCAGCCCGGGGCCCGGCGGCCTGGCCGTCTCCCGGCGGGGCCACCGCCGCCTCCGACCACCGTGGCACCGCCCGGGCCCCGGATTCCGCCCCGGCCGTACTACCCGCCTCTGCCGCCGCCGCCCCCGGCCTCGTAGACGGCGGACTGCCGACGCCTACGAAGGGGCCGGTGGTGGCGCGGGCGGTCACCGACGGCGTGCGCCCAGGCCTCGCGTCTCCCGGCGGGGCGCGGGAACCAGCCGTACGATGCCGCGCACGACGCTGTCGATCAGGTCGTCGGAGGGTGCGTCACTTCCGTGCGTCAGCAGGCGGGCGAGTGTACGCACCAGGGCGGGCGAGGCCATGACACGGGGGCTGAGGAGCGGCCGGTAGCCGTAGCGGGCGAGCACCAGGTCGGCGACGGTGTTGCCGAGCCGGTAGTAGCGGCCCCAGCGGCGGTTCACCTCGCTCGCGTACTGATGAAGAGCCTGCTCACGGCCTGGCCCTTCCTGGCGGTGCAGGGCGAGAGCGACGGTCTCGGCCGCGACCTCGCCCGCCTCCATGGCCTGGACGATGCCTTCGCCGCTCCAGGGGCTGACCATGCCGCCGCTGTCGCCGACCAGGAGCAGACCGCGCCGGTACTGAGGCCTGCGGTTGAAACCCATGGGCAGTGCGGCACTGCGCATGGGCGAATCGGCGTTCTCCTCGCGCAGGTCCCAGTGGGCCGGCAGCCGGGTCAGCCACAGGTCCATGGTGGCCCGCAGGTCCACGGGTCCATGACCGCGGTGCGGCAGGGCGCCCAGGCCGACATTCACACGGCCGTCGCCGAGCGGGAAGATCCATCCGTATCCCGGCAGGTCACGGCCGGTACGGGAACAGAGCAGGTCCGCCCAGAGCTCCAGATAGGGGTCATGGGTGCGGGCCTCGCTGCGGTAGTAGCGGCGCGCGGCGGTGGCCATCGGTCTGCGCGGGTCGCGTTCCAGTCCCATGGCGAGGGCGGTACGGGCAGAGGCTCCGTCGGCGGCGATCACCACGGGGGCGTGGTAGTTCTTCGGCTCCTTGTCGGCTCCGGCGACCGTGCTCACGCCGATGATGCGTCCGGCGCGGTCGGTCAGAGGGGCCGTCGCCTTCGTCTCCAGGCACAACCGCGCCCCGGCGGCCACGGCCTGCCGGGCCAGGATGTCGTCGAAGTCGTGCCGGGAGCGGGTGAGGCCGAAGTCCGGATGGCTGCCCGAGCGGGGCCAGTCGATGTGTACCTGACGCCCTCCGCAGACCCATCGCATGCCCTTGGTCCGGGTCCAGCCGGGGCCGTCGATGTCGATCCCCATGCGCACCAGCTGCTGCACACCTCGCGGGGTGAGGCCGTCGCCGCAGACCTTGTCCCGGGGGAAGGTGCCCTTCTCCAGCAGCACGACGTCCACCCCGGCCCGCGCCAGGTGGAGCGCCGCGGCCGAACCCGCGGGTCCCGCGCCCACTACGATCACCTGCGCCTGATGATCCGTGCTGCCCACACCGTCGTCCGTCTCCACGTGCTGACTCCTCGATGTGCGGGGGCGCCCAGGCCCCCGGAACCTGCTCCCCGAGGGCCTGGGCAATCTCGAACCGCGCTCTCAGGCGGTCGTGATGTTCTCCGCCTGCGGGCCCTTCTGGCCCTGGGTGACGTCGAAGGTGACGGCCTGGCCTTCCTGCAGCTCGCGGAAACCAGTGGCGTTGATGGCGGAGTAGTGGGCGAAGACGTCCGGACCGCCGCCGTCCTGCTGGATGAAGCCGAAACCCTTTTCGGCGTTGAACCACTTGACGGTTCCGCTGGCCATGCTCGTGCCTTCCGTTTGATATCCGGATCCGCACCTCGCGGTCCCGGAGGCGCCGTGGTTCCGCACCGACACAGCAAAACGCCCGCACCGAAGCGCGGGCAGGTACGGCGAACCACGACATCTGACAGTGACGCTACATGGCGAAACCGGCCCCCACCAGAGAGCAACGACGCGATATGTACGTCCGAGGGAATCGACTCACCCCTACGGCGTGATTTGGGAGCCAACTTCGGATGTGTGTCAACGGATACTTTGCGTCGGGCCATGACGGTTCGTGGAAGAACGCCGGTTCCCGTGCCATCCGCAGCACGCACAACTTCGGGCCAGAACCGCGGAGTCACCCGGCGCGGGGCGCGCGGACACCGACGCCGTGCACTCCGGATCCGGGTGTCCGGGTGTGTCCAGGAGCCCTGGATCCATGGTGATTCGGCAGGCACTGGGGTATTGGTGACGTCGATGTCGGTAGCATCAGCCTTCATAGACGTTTGAAACACTCAGCGAAAGACGAGGACTGCATGTCCGAAAACACTCCTACATCCGGCATCAGCGCAGACTACGCCCAGCGAATCACGGATGATCTCGCGGCGAACCGGGGCGAGCAGGACCGGGCGCGTGCCGAGCTGACCCGACTGCAGGACGAGCTCATCCAGTTGGAGGAGGGCGAGCAGGTCCTGGTCAAGATGCAAGAGGTACTGGGCGGCGCCGGAAAGCCGGCTGCGCGCAAGGGCAAGGCCGGCAAGGCGGCGGCGTCCGTGCCCGCCGCGCGCCGCGCCAAGGGCGGGACCGCCGCGAAGAAGGGCGGCGGCGCATCGAAGTCTCAAGCTAAGGCTGAGCCGCAGACTTACGCCGGTGGGACCGCGAAGCCGAAGACCGGCGAGACCGCGGCGCCCAAGAAGGCCGGTGAGCCGACGTGGCGTGAGCTGGTCACCGCGTATCTCGCGGACCAGCGGGAACCGAAGTCCGCGGCCGAGGTCGCCACCGCGCTGTCCGAGGCCAACCCCCAGCGGGCGACCCAGGTCACCGTGGTCCGCAACACCCTGGAGCAGGGCGTGGCGCACGGGCTGCTGGAGCGCTCCAAGCAGGGACGCTCCGTCTACTACAGCCCTGTCCCGGCCGCGAAGGCCGCGAAGGTCAGCGCCGAAGCCAAGTAACCGCGGCTCCATGGCCGTGAACCCGTCCGGCGCGGACCGGAGCCCGGCACACACATCTGTGGTGGTGCCGCCGGCGGCGGCCGGGAGGCGTGTCACACTCCGCCTCGCGGCTGCCTCGGCCGGCCCGCGGTCTCCGCGGCTCCCGGCGACGGAGGTCCTTCTCCGTCATCGGTGGCGAGGCGCCGGGTACGAGACGGGCAGAGGCATCCCACGCGCAGCCATGATGTCCCGTACGCGGTCGGGGTAGTCGGTGATGATTCCGTCGATGCCCAGGTCCATGAGTGCCTCGACCGTCGCCGGGTCGTCGCAGGTCCAGGGGATGACCTTCAGTCCGCGCCGGTGCGCTTCGCGCATCATCTTCTTGTCGGGGTAGAACCGAAAGTCCGGATCCGCGATCGTGCCGTCCTGCGGGAACCCATAGTTCGGGGACAGTGCGGTCACACCCGCGATGGACGCCGCGGCCCGCACGAAGTCTCCGTCGTAGTCATCGGCGTCGATGCCTCCGAGCCAGGGTGAGGCTCCCGGCTTCCCCACCTCCAGGAAGTCATGGTTCGTCAGCGCCACCAGAGGGTAGGTCGGGGCGACCTTGTGCATCTCCTTCAGCGCGCCCCAGTCGAACGACTGCACGGTCACCTGCCTCTCGATGCCGGAGCGGCGGATCTCCTCCTGGACCCGACGTACGAACAGCTTGCGCGGGGCGGTCTGCTCGGGTGCTCCGGCCTCCACCTTCACCTCGATGTTCAGCTTGATCCGCTTGGCGTCGTACCTCCTCACCAGGTTGAGGACGTCCTTGAGTTCGGCCATGCGCATGCCCTTGATCTGTTCCTGTTCGGGGAAGCCGGGCAACTGCTGATAGCCGCAGTCCATGCTCTTGATCTGGGCGAGTGTCAGGTCCTTGATGTACTTGCCGACGTACGGGTACACCGGGTCACCCGGTGTCAGCGAACCGGTGTCCTCACACTTCTCGGCGCTGACCTGCCGGTCGTGCGTCACGACCACTTTCCGGTCCTTGGTGATCTGGGTATCCAGCTCCAGGGTGCTGACACCCAGGCGTATCGCCTTGGCGAAGCCTTCGAGGGACTCCTCCGTGGTCATCCCGAGGCCGCCGCGGTGGGCCTGCAGGTCGAAGCCGGCGCCGTGAACCGGTTCATGCCCAAGGGGCGGCGCGGCCGCCTGCGCAGTCGCAGGAACAGCGAGCGTGGGGAGAAGTAGGGCCAGGCCGGCGGCTGTGTGCCTCAGGGACATGTGTGCCTCGTCTGTTGCGGCAAGCTGGACACCGTGAAGCCAATCCTGAGGGTTCGGCCCGCACGAGGCCCCACAGCAAGGACACCGTGAACGTACGCGGAACGGCAACTCCGGGGGAAGCTCCGGTCCGCCTCCGGCCGGGGTGTCACCGACGCACATGGCCCCGTTCGGGTGAACTCCGCCCTGCTGGGAATAGCGGGTACGGGGCGCTGTTGATCTCACTATGACTTCTGAGACAAGGACTTCCGAGACACGCGAGGCATTCGGACGGGTTGGCATCTGGAGCGGTGCCCTGCACGGGTCGCGTACGGACGACACGGGCAAGCAGGCGATCGGGGAAGCGGTCGCCGAGCTGGAGGAGCTGGGGTACGGCACGCTCTGGATCGGAGGCAGCCCCTCGATCGGGGACGCCGCAGCCGTCGTGGCGGCCACCCACAGGATCACCGTGGCCACCGGCATCCTGAGCATCTGGGACCATCCCGCCGAGGAGGTGGCGGCGGGCATCGCCGCGATCGACGCGAGCGCACGCGGGCGGTTCGTGCTCGGACTGGGCGTCAGCCACGGCCCGATGGTGCCGCAGTACTCGAAGCCGTACAGCGCGATGGTCACCTATCTCGACGCGCTCGATGCCGCCGGCCCGCCGGTGGGCCCAGGAAGCAGGGTCCTCGCCGCGCTCGGCCCGAAGATGCTGAAACTCGCCACCGACCGGGCGCTGGGGGCGCACCCCTATCTCGTCACGGCGGAGCACACCGCGGAGGCGCGTGCGGCGCTGGGGCCCGACGCCATGCTCGCGCCGGAGCTGTCGGTGGTTCTCGACACCGACGCCGACCGGGCCCGTACCACCGCGCGGAACATGCTGACGATGTACCTCCAGCTGCCCAACTACACCGCCAACCTGCTGCGTCTGGGGTTCGCGGAGAGCGACTTCGACGCCGGTGGCAGCGCCCGTCTCCTCGACGCGCTCTTCGCCCTGGGTGACGCCGAGCGTGTGAAGGCCAGGACCCAGGAGTACCTCGACGCCGGCGCCGACCACGTGGCTCTCCAGATCCTCACCGCCGACGAGGGTGGCGGGGGCCTGCCGCTCGCGGAGTGGCGTGAGCTGGCAGGGGCGTTCGGGGACGAGCTCTAGAGCGGCTCATCCGGGCGCACCACTCCTGCGGGCACACCGGGCCCGCTACCCCCGCAGCAGATCTCTGCGCATAGGGACTCTCGGCCACCGGTCCAGGCCGTGAGCGGCTTCCGCCCGGCGGACCTCCCGCAGGCCAGGACCGAGCTCGCCGTCGTCCAGCGGGCGGAATCCGAGGCGCGCGTAGTAGGGCGCGTTCCACGGGACGTCGGCGAACGTGGTGAGGGTGAGCGCGGGCACGCCGCCGGCTGCGGCGTGGTGCGCGAGGTGGTCCAGCAAGGCGCGTCCGACCGCGCGACGTGCCTGGTCGGGGTGGACCGAAACCTGTTCCACGTGGAGGTTCCCGTCCACGTGTTCCGCGATCAGGTAGGCCACCGGAGCATCTGCCGCGTCGGCGGCCACCCAGGCCAGGCCGTTCCTCCGGTAGCGCGCCAGCTCACCGGTCGGGAGTGGCTCGTCCTCGGCGATCTCGGGCATTCCGATGTCGCGGAAGCACTGTCCGGCGGCTCGCTCGATGTCCTGGAGCAGCGGTAGTTCGTCGATGTCCACCGGTCGAATACGCATGGGCACATTGTCGTCCCCACACACCCGGCCGGTGGTCACCGCCGGCCGACGCGCCGCCCGTTGCCGATGCCGGCGACATGCAGGGCCAGGACGACCAGGCCCAGGAGCATGACGTTCGTCGAGGTGAAGACGTCGTTCGTCACGATGTCGGCGGCGTTGATCAGAAAGGCGATGAAGAACAGCACTGCTGCGGCTATACCCAGCATGACGTAGCTCCTTCTGTCGTTGGAACACATGTGCCCCGGCACGCGTGGATCAGGCCCGCCCGGACATTCGGCAGACCGTCGCACGTGCGGCCCCTGTGTTCGACAGAATCGCCGTATGACGACCACTCCACAGGCCCGCTCCTTCGACCGGGCCGCCTCCGCCTACGCCGCGCACCGCCCTTCGTATCCGCCCGAGCTGTTCGACGCGGTCGAGGATCTCGCCGGGCGCCCGTTGCGAGGCGCCGATGTCGCCGACATCGGTGCGGGCACCGGGCTCGCGACGGCGCTTCTTCATGCCCGTGGTGCTCGCGTCGTCGCGGTGGAGCCCGGCCCGGCCATGGCGTCCCGGTTCTGCCTTCGGCCACCTCGACGGCTGACCGACGGGCCGCAGGCATGGTCACAGCGGGTGGAGTGAGGACGTCGACGGACCTGGAGGCGAGCGGCAGACGGTCGCCGTCGCCACGAACGACCGGGACGTCAGGCAGGCCGAGGTCCCGCTCCCGACGACGAGGTCCTGCCCCCGACGACGCCGTCCCGAGCCCGGCGTCCGGGATCCGTTCGGCGGCGGACTTCGGCGCGCGGTCCGACGCCTGGGTGGCGCGGGCCGGGCGCGGACGGGCCGCCGCCGGCTCAAGCGGTGTGCTGGTAGGCGGGGTAGGTCAGATAGCCGGCGTCGCCTCCCTGGTAGTACGTGGCCTCGTCGACGGGGGCGATCGGCAGCTGGGACCGCAGTCGCTCCACGAGGTCGGGGTTGGCGATGAACGCACGGCCGAAGCCGATCAGGTCCGCCCCGAGCGAGAGCCAGTGGTCCGCTTCCTCCCGGCCGGTCTGCTTGGGCCCCATGGGGAACACCGGATTCATGATCAAGGTCCCGGGCCAGGCTCGCCGCAGACCCAGCAGCACCTCTTCGCCGGCCGTGGCCTCAAGGTGTACGTAGGCCACCTCCAGCCGTGCCAGCTCCGCCAGCAGCGCGGCGTTGAGCTCGGGGGCGTCGGTCTCCTCGACGCCCCAGAAGCCACCGCCCGGGGACAGACGTATGCCGGTCCTCGCCGCTCCGACCGCCTGCACGGTCGCGGAGACGGCCTCCACCGCGAACCGGATGCGGTTGGCCACCGAACCCCCGTAGGAGTCCGTGCGCAGGTTGGCGTTCGACGAGAGGAACTGTGAGATCAGGTAGCCGTTGGCGCCGTGCAGTTCCACTCCGTCGAAGCCGGCGTCAACGGCACGGCGGGCAGCGCTCGCGTACGCCAGGGCGTGCTCCCCCACCTCCGCGGTTTCCAGAGCACGCGGGAGCGGAGCGGGCTGGGGCCCCGTGGGGGTGAACACGTCACCCACGGCCGCGACCGCGGAGGGCCCGACCGGCTGCGCACCGGTGGTGTCCGGGTGCGACACCCGGCCACCGTGCATGAGCTGCGCGAAGATCCGTCCGCCGTTCGCATGGACCGCGGAGGTCACCGGACGCCATGCGGCCACCTGCTCGTCGGTGTGCAGCCCCGGTGTGCCGGGGTTGGACTGCCCGATCAGGCTCGGCTGCACCCCTTCGCTCACGATCAGTCCGGCCGTGGCCCGCTGGGCGTAGTACGACGCCATCGACGGGGTGGCGAGGCCGCCCGCCGCAGCTCGGACCCGCGTCATCGGGGCCATCACCGCCCGGTTGGGCAGCTTCAGGTCGCCGAGCTGATAGCTGTGGAACAGGTCCGTCATGTCGAGAACTCCCCTGGTGTCGGCTTCGTGCCCGCTCGCCGGGCACATCGATTACGCTAAAACCTCACATCAATGTCAGAGGCAAGAGCCGTGACGCACGCCACAGGTCGCGGGTGACAGGGAGGGTCCATGCGCATCGGGGAGCTCGCAGCACGGACAGGGGTAAGCGTCAGGTCCCTGCGCTACTACGAGGAGCAGGGGCTGCTCGCCAGCACCCGCAGCAGCAGTGGGCAGCGGCATTACACGGACGACCAGCCCGAGCGGGTCCGCTTCATCCAGCGGATGTACGCGGCGGGCCTCTCCAGCCGCACCATCAGCGAACTGCTCCCGTGCGTGGATTCGCCGAGCCAGGACAACTCCGACGCGGCCGTCGAGCGGATGACACAGGAGCGCGACCGGCTCAGCCGGCACATCACCGACCTCGCAGCCACCCGGGACGCACTCGACGCGCTCATCCTGACGGCCCGCACCTACCGCGAACAGCTCCAGGACGCACCGGCCTGCTGAAGCGACCCGGTCGGCCGGGCCCCACCACGTCCGCCGTCAGGACACGTCCGGCACCCACGCCGCGACGAGGTCCAGCAGCCGGGAAGGCGACGGCCTCCTGGTACTCGCCACCGGGCGCCGCGAGCCACACCCCTGACCGCCCCGTGCCGGCGGACGGCTCACGGACTGTCCGCCTCCCAGGCCCAGCGCCCGGGGGCGGCCACCACAGGCGCGTACACGGCGCGCCCTCCCGCGCCGAACTTCCCGAGCTCCGTGCCGAGCACCGCGCCCACGGCGAGGCGGTCCTCGGGCCAGCCGGTCACGTCCAGGAGCAGCCCGTCCAGCGGGCCGCCCACCAGTTCCACGTAGACGTGCCCGGGGCGGGGGCCCGGATCGGGGTCGTCGTGATCGGCGCCGTAGACGCGCCTTCTCATCAGTTCGTCCATGCCTCCAGCATCACAGCCACCACCGACAATCGGACGCGCAGCGTGGGGGCGGTCCCGGCCGCCGCACCGCTCGTGTGGCAGCGTGGACACGCGCCCTCGCATCCGTCCGGTGGTTCACCGCCACACAAGGGCGCAGCACGAGACAGAGGAGAGAACATGTCGAAGCCGCCCCTTCCCGACGCCGCGGTCGCCATGCTGCGCAAGCCCAACCCGGCCGTGATCGCCACCCTCAGGTCGGACGGGCAGCCGGTGTCCACGGCCACCTGGTACCTCTGGGACGACGGCCGGGTGCTGGTCAACATGGACGAGGGCCGCAAGCGGCTCGACCATGTGCGCCGCGACCCCCGTGTCACTCTGACAGTGATCGACGACTCCGACTGGTACACGCATGTGACCCTGATCGGACGCGTCGTCGAGATGAGCGACGACGAGGGTCTGGCCGGCATCGACCGGCTGTCCCAGCAGTACCTCGGCCAGCCGTACGCGGACCGCGAGCGCGCCCGGGTCAACGCCTGGATCGAGATCGACCGCTGGCACGGATGGGGTGGTTTCCGGGACAGCTCCCAGGCGGCGACCTAGGGTCTTTCGTCCGGATCATCCGTTCGGGTCGAAGGGGATGTCCGGGGGCAGTGCCTTCTCCAGGTGGGCGGCGAAGTTGCCGTCCTTGAGGCCGAAGACCGCACTCCCGAAGTCTGCCTCGACCAACTTGTCCCTCAGGCCGTCCGGGTAGCCCTCCCAGCCGACGAGCGCCGGGAACCGCCAGTCGTGGTAATGGTTCTCCGGCGGCTCGTCGTTGGAGTTGGCGGGGCGGAAGCAGTGGGTGCTCGCACCGTCCTTGTGATAGACGACCTTCGGATGGGTCCCGTCCCACCTGATCTGGTCACTGGGGTAGACGTCGAAGTTCCCGTGGGCGGAAGTGGCCACATAGCGGGCCTCGTTGTCCTGGATCCACACCACGACGTGCTCCCAGTCGTGGCGGTGCCCGCCGAGCCCGCTGCCGGCCACCGCCTGGTCCTTCTCGAAGTAGGACCCGTAGATGACCGCGCACCAGCCGTTGTTGCACAGGGAGCGGGCATAGCCGTTGGTGTTGTCCAGGTCCTCCTGGTCACGGCAGTTTCCGTTGATCGCGCCCGTGGTGTTGAGGCCTTCGGCGATCGTCCCGTCGGGGCCGATCGCGGACGTCTGGTAGCAGCCGTCCGTGTCGTAGTCGTACGCCGGTTGGAACGTCTGCTCGATCGCGTCCGCGTCGGCGGGCAGCGCGGCCGGTGGGGCGGCGAGCGCGCTGCTTGCCGAGGTGATGACCAGTGCGACGGCACTGGCCATGACGACAGCGGCTTTACGGAGCGGTGCCTTGCTCTTCACTATGTCCTCCAGGTCGGCGCGTGTCTGTGGGGGGGGGCACGCGCGCTACGCCTGGCATGCCCAGCACAAACTCCTTGAACCCTACGGACGCCACGAGTTGGGAGGTGGCCGTACGTAACTCGACCGGGACGGAGGGCACTCAGCGTGGAGGCACGGCCCCGGCTGTCGCGCCGGAGGTCCCTGACACGCCGTTCCGGGCGGCGGCCTTGCCCGGGCGCAGGGTCCAGGGCACCGGGTCGGTGTTCATCAGCCACCCGTCGGCGATCAGCCTGCGGATGACGTGGATCCGCAGCTCGCGTGACATCTTCCCCCAGCCCATCCCCGTGCACAGCTGTTTGACGGAGGGTCCGTGACCGTGCGCGGCACGGAAGACGGCGGTGAACTCGGCAGCGGCGGGGCCCTGGTGGGGATACCTGACCTCCCAGGTGTCGTACGCCCGACGCACCTTCTCCCCGAACTGGGCGGGGACCGCCTTGCGCATGAACGCCTCGGAGACCAGGGCCGTGGACAGGGCGCAGTCGGGGCAGCGTTCGACCGCCTCGACGTGCCGTCGCAGCGCCACGCTCGCCCGGTCCTTCCACGCGTCCCAGCTCAGCTGTTCGGCCTCCGGCTCGTCGCGCACCCGGGGCGGGGTGTCGGACGGGGGGCGTGTTCCCGACAGATGGCGGACTGCTTCGGACAGCAGATACCGGTCACCGTCCAACTCCGCCAGAAAGCCCTTGTCGAGGAGTTCGGGCAGAACGGCCAGGCACTCGTCGGGCAGGTGGGCGGGCAGCGTGCCGTACTCATCGGCCGGGCCATGGGCGGCCAGGAACAGCGCGGCCAGCCGCGCGGCGGTCGAGGCCTTCTTGACCGGCTTGGCCGACATGGTCCGCAGCGTCCAGCCCGACACCCTGGACCGCATCACCTTACCGAAGGGCAGCGGCGGGTCCGGCCGTCCGGAGAGGTCAGGAACCAGGACCCCGACAGGGGTCACGAGGTCCTCGCCGAGCAGGGCCTCCTGCCGCTGCCAGCCCAGAGCGGCGAAGGCGCCGACCGCTCCCTCCGGGTCGGCCAGACGCAGGGAACGGACGTCCTGGCCGGTGAGGTTGCCGACGCCGCTCCGGGCCGCCCGGATGGTGACGACGACCGCGAGGAGCTGCGCATCGGCTCCCTTCAGCGGCAGCGAGCCCACGTACGCCATGAGCGCGCGGGCGGCCTCTCCCTGGCAGGGCGTCAGCAGGAAGGGCTTCGGTTTCACCACCGGCGCGGCGGTGGCGGGGGTCGTGCAGGACGAGGCGGAGGGCATGCCCTGTACAACGCGCGAAGGAGGCGGAGGTCACCGTTCGTACGGGTGCGCGACCGGGCGGCCGTCGGTAAACGATATGAACGCAATGACGCGAACTCTGGTGCATGTCATGGGCGTGGCTAGCATCGGCCCGCATGTATCGGAGCAAGAAGCCAGGGAGCAATACCGTGATCGCTTTTCTCGGACGACGGCGTTCACGCGGAAGGATGGCGACGGTGACCGCGGGCTGTGTCGCGGGGATCCTCGCAGCCGGTCTCATCGGCCCCGCCCAGTCGTCGGCGGCAGGAGCGCCGGGTGCGGTCCCCTGTCCCGGGGACCTGGCGGCCAAGGCGACGTGCTACTCCGGTCAGGATCCCCACGGCGCCCACTACACCGTCGCGATCCCCCACACGTGGAACGGAACGCTGGTGATGCACGCCCACGGCGGACCCGACCTGGGCGAGGAGTCGGACCCACAGCGCAGCGCCGAGGACCTGGCGCGCTGGTCGGTCATGGTCGACGAGGGCTACGCCTGGGCGGGATCGGCCTACCGCCGCGGCGGGTACGGGACGAGGATGGCCGCCTCGGACACGGAGAATCTGCGCCGACTGTTCACGGAGAAGTTCGGGCCCCCGCGCACCACGCTGATCCATGGGCAGTCCTGGGGCGGGAACGTGGCCGCGAAGACCATCGAGATGTACGGGTCCGGGGCCGGCGCGCCCTACGACGGCGCCCTCCTCACGAACGGTGTCCTCGCGGGCGGATCACGTGGTTACGACTACCGCGTGGACCTCCGCGTCGTCTATCAGTACTACTGCCACAACCACCCGCGTCCGTCGGAGCCGTCGTACCCGTTGTGGATGGGACTGCGCCAGGATTCGACCATGACCGGTGCGGGCCTGCGATCCAGGCTGCAGGAGTGCACGGGTTACGCCTCGGAGCCGGCGGACCGCACGTCCCTGCAGCAGCGGAACCTCGACGACATCCTCGCGGTCACGAAGATTCCCGAGCGGACCCTCGAATCGCATCTCTCCTTCGCGACCTTCACCTTCCGCGACATCGTGGGTCGGCTCGGTATGCGCAGCCCCTTCAGCAACGAACATGTGCGTTACAGCGGGTCGCACGACGACGCCGCGCTGAACGCCGGGGTCGAGCGGTTCTCCGCCGACCCCTCCGCGCGTCGTGACCTGTCCTACGACAGTGATGTGACCGGATCCGTGTCGGTCCCTGTGCTGACCATGCACGCCATCGACGACCCCACCGCCTTCGTCGAGCACGAAGCGGCGTACCGAGACAGCCTGAAGGGGTCCCACCGCGACCGTCGTCTCGTGCAGACCTTCACCCAGGAGGGCGAGCACAGCGGCCTCAGCACCGCCGAGTACGCCAGTGCGGTCTCGGCCTTGTCCGACTGGGTGCGGACGGGACGAAAGCCGACGGCGGCCTCGGTCGCCTCGTCCTGCCCCGCCTACGACGCCGAGTACGCAACCGGGTGCTTCTTCCGTCCTGACTATCGCCCGGCCCCCTATGCCTCACGGGTGAACCCCCGGGCGGGTGCGACGCACTGGCCCGCGATGACCAGGGCTCAGGAGAAGAGGTGGAGCCGCCTCGGGGACGTGGGAATCACGCCCTGAACCGCGCGGGCGGCCCTTCCGGAAAAGTATCTCGCGTCGAGCGCCGCGGCTGAGTACCGTCCCCGGATGGCTTCCCTCGAACGTCTGCGTCCCGACCACGCTCCCGCTCTGCTCGCCTTCGAGAAGGAGAACCGCGCCTACTTCGCCGCTTCGGTCCCGGACCGTGGGGACGACTTCTTCGCGGGGTTCGGCGCACGGCACGCCGAGTTGCTCGAGGAACAGGCGGCGGGGCTGTGCCACTTCCATATCCTGGCGGACGGTGACGGGGCCGTGCTGGGCAGGATCAACCTCGTCGACGTAGCGGACGGTTCGGCCGAGCTCGGCTACCGGATCGCGGAGCGGGCCGCGGGACGGGGGCTGGCCACGTCAGGGGTGCGCGCGGTGTGTGCGCCGGCCTTCACGGAGTACGGCCTCACCACCCTCCGGGCCAGGACGACGCTGGACAACGCGGGTTCGAGGACGGTGCTGGCCCGCACGGGATTCGTGGAGGCCGGCGGGATCACGCTGATGGACAGGCCCGGGCTGCGGTTCACCCTCGCCCTCGCGGACACGGTGCAGGCGGCGGGGTGAACCGGGGCGTCCCGTCGGTCCGGGTGCACCGGGTGCACCGGGAAGCACACCCGCGTGCGCAGGAACGCACACCTCCACGCATCCGGAAAGCACATCGGTGGCGCACCGCGTCGCGGTGCGCCACCGATGAGTCCGTCGGTGCTGTGATCAGTCGTCGTCGACCTGCTCGTCCTTGATGGTGCCCTTGGCGGCGTCCACGTCGAAGGTGGTCTTCTTCCAGTCCTTGGAGACCACATCGACCTGCCAGACGAGGACCTTGCTGTCGTTCTCGTCGAGGCCGATCGAGGTGACCTTGCCCTGCTTCTTGTCCGTGGCGACCTTGGCCGCCTGGGCGGGCGTCTGCGTCGCCTTGGAGATCTGGTCCGCCAGCTTCTTCTTGTCGGCGTCGCTCTGATCGGCGTCCGGTGAGGAGTCGATGACCTCTCCGGACACGGCGTCGATGGTCACGTCGTGGGCGGTGCCGTCCTCCTCGACGACCTTCGCCACCCACTTCGGGGCGCCGGCGCTGCCACTCGGGCTGGGGCTGCCGGAACCGCCCGGGCTCGCGCTGCCCTCGGGGCTGGGGCCCGTGCCTCCGGTCGGGCTGCCGGTGGAGCTCGGGCTGCCGCTCGGGCTCGGGCTGCCGCTCGCGTCATCGTCGTCGAGGCCTTCGAGGTCCAGGTCGGCCAGCTTGCCGCCCGACACCTCGCCGACGGCCGTCGTGGCCGCCGTGTCGAACGTGATCTTGGCGGTCGACAGCAGTTCCTTGCGCTTGGCCTGGTCCTCGGTCAGCTGCGCCGTCTCGGAGGGACTGCCCGAAACGCTCCCGGAAGGGCTGGTCGTCTGGTTCGGCAGGACCTTCGCAGCCTCGGAGGTCGACGCGGAGGTCTGGTCACCGCTGTCCTGCCCGCAGCCGGTCACGAGGGTGGCGGCAAGAGCAGCAGCGCACAGGGCGCCGCCGGCGACGCGGAGCCGGCGGGCACGCGGGGAAACGGTCTTGTTTCGGCGGGGCTCAAATCTCATGCTCACATGCCTAGCCGCCCGCGCGAACACTCATGTTGTCCGACCGCCGGGTGTCACCCGTTCGACGGTGCCGTCCGCCCATTCGGCACGTGGGGCGGGCGGACCGCCTCCCGATGGTGTCCGGACACAGGAACGGCGCCGGTCCGATCGGACCGGCGCCGTTCCTGTGGATGCTGTGCGGCGTCAGGCGGTCAGCTGCACCGCGGCCGGCACCGTGGCGTGCTGTCCCGCCGGGACAGCGCGCAACTGGGCCGCCGCTGCGGCGAGTGCGTCGGGCACGGTCCTGGTCCCGGTGGTGACGCAGAGGGTGTAGGACACGTCGTCGAGTTGACGGCGGCTCTCGGAGGTGCCCAGCCATGCATGGGCGCTCCGCAGTGTCTCGTAGCGCTTGACGAGATTCCGCAGCGTTGCGGGATTGGCCATCAGCACGGCAGTTCCTCTCCACAGGGCGGCCGGGAGCCCGTGGGCCCCGCGCCGACGAAGTCCGATCGCGCCGGCGATGCCGCCTGGCGTCACGGGCGGCCGTGCGAAGCTGACAGCACGCGTCCGGTCCCTTGCAGATGATGGTCACCCGGCCTCACCCTTTCCGCATCCGCAGTCACCGAAGGTCACCGTTCCGCGCTCCCGGAGCGTCCTGCGCCCTGGTGAGAAACAATGGAGGTGAGGGGCGAGCGGCTGCTGCCGAGGCCCGGTCGGGAGGTCGTCATGGATTACCCGGAGAGTTACGAACTCATCTTTCAGGCGGGCGGCGCCGAGGACGACGCGGTCGTCGTCCACCTCACGGCCCGTTCCGGTGCGGGCGGTTATCCGGTCTACGCGGACGAGACGGGAATCGTGCGTGCCGAGATCAGTCCGCGCGGCGAGGTGCGCATGCAGGCGAGCGGCGGCCATCAGGACCTGGGGGTGCCCCTGCTGGCCCGGCCGCTGAGCTCGCGGGGCACGCGCGGCGCCGGCTGAGCGGCTCCGATTCCGTCGTATTTCCTTTACCGAAGTCTGTTCACGCCCACTCTTCGCCCGGATGTGTTTACTTCCCCGAAGCATGTCCGTAGTCTGCCGGTGAACCCACAGACTCGGGCATGAACGGAAACGTAACCACATGTACGCACCGGAGCGGCAGCAGGAGATCCTCCGCATCGCCCGCGAGAGCGGGCGCGTCGACGTGCTGTCCCTGGCCGAGCTGTTCCAGGTGACGGCCGAAACGGTTCGGCGGGACCTCAAGGCCCTCGACCGGGCGGGGCTCCTCCGCCGGGTGCACGGTGGCGCGATCCCGGCCGGCCGGCTCGGTTTCGAGCCTGATCTCGCCGAGCGCGACACCGTGGCGGCCGACGAGAAGGAGCGGATCGCCGCAGCCGCTCTGGGTGAGCTCCCGGCCGAGGGCAACATCATCATCGACGCCGGGACGACGACCGCCAGACTGGCGACCGCCGTCCCCATCGACTCGCGCCTCACCGTGGTCACCCACGCCCTGCCGGTGGCCGCCCGGCTGTCCGATCACCCGGGAATCGCGCTGCATCTGGTCGGCGGCAGGGTCCGCCACCGCACCCGGGCGGCCGTCGACGCCTGGGCGCTGAGCGCGTACGCCGAGATCAACGCCGACGTCGTCTTCCTGGCCACGAACGGCTTCTCGCCCGATGGCGGCCTGACCACCCCTGACCTGGCCGAGGCCGCCGTGAAGCGTGCCGTGATCGCGGCGGCCCGCAGGGTCGTCCTCCTCGCCGACTCGGGCAAGTCAGGTCAGGAGCACTTCGCACGCTTCGGGGATCTCTCCCACGTCGACCTGCTGATCACCGATACGGGGCTGAGCCCCGAGGACGCCCGGGCCATCGAGAGCCTGGGCACGGAAGTGGTACGCGCATGATCCTCACCGTCACCCCCAATCCGAGCCTGGACCGCACGTACGAACTTCCCGGGCTCACCCGTGGCGCCGTTCTGCGGGCCACCGCGGACCGGGTCGACCCCGGCGGCAAGGGCGTCAACGTCTCCCGGGCGGTCGCCGCCGCCGGGCACCGCACGGTGGCCGTCGCGCCGTTGGGCGGCCCCGAGGGCGCACTGCTGGCGCGGCTGCTCGAAGAGCACGGCATCGAGGCCGCCGGGGTCCCGATCGCCGGCAGCACCCGTATCAACGTCACCCTCGTCGAACCCGACGGGACACTCACCAAGGTCAATGCGGCGGGCCCCGAGATCGCCCCGGCAGAGGCCGAACGCCTGCTGGACACCGTCCGCGACAAGTCGGCCGGTGCGGACTGGATCGCCTGCTGCGGAAGCCTCCCGCGCGGGCTGCCGCCGCAGTGGTACGCCGAACTGGTGGCCCGCAGCCACCGGGCCGGCGTCCGGATCGCGCTGGACACCTCCGGGGCGGCGCTGGTAGCCGCGCTGGGCGAGCGACCGGACGTGATCAAGCCGAACGTCCAGGAGCTCGCCGAGGCAGTGGGCCGCCCGCTCACCACGGTCGGTGACGCGCTGAAGGCGGCGCAGGAGCTGTGCGGGCTCGGCGCCAGGTCGGTGCTCGCCAGCCTGGGTGCCGTCGGCCAGCTGCTGGTGGAGCCGTCGGGCGCGCACTTCGCCGTGGCACGGGTGGAGGCCGTCCGCAGCGACGTGGGCGCGGGCGACGCCTCACTCGCGGGATTCCTGTCCGCGGGCGGAACGGGACGGGCGGCGCTGTCGGCCGCGGTGGCGCACGGCGCCGCGGCGGTGCAGCTGCCCGGAAGCGTCATGCCGACCCCGGCCGACCTCGATCCGTCAGCGGTGACGGCCACCGCTGACATCCCCATGGAACTGGTTCTCACGGAGCGGACCCCATGACCGCCGTCCCCCTGTTGTCCAGCCGTACGACTCCCCCGTCCCCCGCCGCCCCCGGGCGGTCCCCGAGCAAGGAGCCCCGCGATGAGTGAGCTGATCACCGCGGACCTGGTCGATCTCGATCTGTCCGCCGAGACGAAGAACGCCGCCGCCCGGTCACTGGCCGAACGGATGGTCGCGGCCGGCCGCGTCACCGACCTCGACGGATTCCTCGCCGATGTGGCGGCCCGTGAGGCACAGATGCCGACCGGGCTCGACGGCGGCATCGGCATTCCGCACTGCCGGAGCGAGCACGTCACCGAACCCACGCTGGCTTTCGGACGCAGCGCGAGCGGCATCGACTTCGGTGCCGCTGACGGACCCGCGGATCTCGTCTTCCTGATAGCCGCGCCGGCGGGCGCCGACGACGATCACCTCACCATCCTGTCGGGCCTGGCACGCCGGCTCATGGAACCCGCCTTCACCGGCGCGCTGCGGGCGGAGGGCGATCCCGCCGCCGCGGCGGCCCTGATCCGCGGCGAGGAGACTCCCGCAGCTGCACCGGAAGCGGAGGACGAGACGGAGGAGACGGAGGAGACGGAGGCGGCCGAGCCGTTCCGTATCGTCGCCGTGACGTCCTGCCCCACCGGAATCGCGCACACCTACATGGCCGCGGAGTCCTTGGAGGCCGCCGCGCGCGCCCAGGGTGTCGAGCTGCATGTCGAGACCCAGGGATCGGCGGGCTTCGAGCGGCTGGACCCGGCCGTGATCGCCGCCGCGGACGCCGTCATCTGGGCGCACGACGTCGACGTGCGGGAGAAGGCGCGGTTCGGCGGCAAGCCGGTGGTCGACACCGGGGTGAAGGCCGGGATCAACAGGCCTGCCGAGCTCATCGCGGAGGCCCGGAAGAAGGCCGAGCGGGGAGAGATCAGCGCGATCCACGAGAACCGCGAGGAACCCGGTGCGGGCGGTTCCGCGGGGGCCTCAGGGCACTTCGGTGTCCGGCTGCGGACCTATCTGATGTCCGGCGTCAGCTACATGGTGCCGTTCGTCGCGGCCGGAGGACTGCTCATCGCCCTCTCGTTCGCCATCGGCGGCTACGAGATCGCGAGCGCGAAGTCGGTCGCCGACCACTTCGTCTGGGGCGAGGCCGACAGCTGGGCCGCGCTGCTCAACCAGATCGGCAGCGCCGCTTTCGGCTTCCTCGTCCCGGTGCTGGCGGGGTACATCGCCTACGGGATGGCGGACCGTCCGGCGCTCGTCCCCGGGTTCGTCGGCGGCGCCATCGCGCTCACCATCGACGCGGGCTTCCTCGGTGGCCTGGTCGCGGGGCTGCTGGCCGGTGCGACGGTGATGGCGATCCAGCGCGTGAAGGTGCATCCCACGCTGCGCGGCATCATGCCTGTACTGGTGATCCCTCTGCTCGCGTCGATCGTCGTCGGCTTCCTGATGTTCATCGTGGTCGGCAAGCCGATCGCTTCCCTCCAGAACGCCCTCACCGACTGGCTGAACGGGCTTTCGGGCTCCAACGCGGTCATCCTCGGTGTCGTCCTCGGTCTGATGATGTGCTTCGACATGGGTGGCCCGCTGAACAAGGTGGCGTACGCCTTCGCGGTCGGCGGCCTGGCCGACCCGACGCCCGGCAGTCTCAAGGTCATGGCCGCGGTGATGGCGGCCGGCATGGTGCCTCCGCTGGCGATGGCCCTGGCCACGACCGTGCGCCGGGGGCTGTTCACCGGGACCGAGCGGGAGAACGGCAGGGCGGCCTGGGTGCTGGGAGCCTCGTTCATCACCGAGGGCGCCATCCCGTTCGCCGCGGCGGATCCCCTGCGGGTGATCCCGTCCGTGATGGCCGGCGGAGCGGTGACGGGCGCGCTGTCCATGGCGTTCGGCTGTACGCTGCGCGCCCCGCACGGGGGCGTGTTCGTCATCCCGCTCATCGGCGAGCCGTTCCTCTACCTGCTGGCGATCGCCGCCGGTACAGCGGTCTCCACCGCTCTCGTCGTCGCCCTCAAGGGGCTGCGGCGGAAGCCGGACGCCGTGGCCCCGGCCGGCGACGGGTCCGATGTCGCCGTGGCCGCCTGATCCCCCTCCCCCGCCGAACCGCAGTTCCCTTCACCAGGAGTTGATCCGTGTACCGGCGCACCGTCTCCGTCGGCTCCCGCAGTGGCCTGCGCGCCCGCCCCGCCTCGCTCTCCGTCCAGGCGGCCGCCCGCCAGCCGGTCGCGGTCACCGTCGCGCGTGAGGGCGGCGACCCGGTCGACGCCAGTAGCATGCTCTCGGTGCTCGCCCTGGCGGCTCAGCACGGCGATTCGCTGGTGCTGTCAGCCGTGGGGTACGACGCGCCGGACGCGGCGGAGGAGCTGGCCGTCCTGCTGTCGCAGGACGGCCAGCTCCTCCGGAAGGACCGGGAGCGGAAGGACCGTGCATGACGGAGACCTGGGACCCGGCGGGCGAGGGCGTACTGCGGCTGCCGTCGGGGCGACTGGTCCGTGGCCGGGGTCTGCGGCGTCCGCTCCCGGCGGGGCCGGAGCCGACCCTCACCGTCCATCTGCTGGGCGGCCCGCCGCCCCCGGTGGCCTGGGAGTCGTGGTGGCTGCGCTGGCCCGACTTCCGTCTGCCCTCCGACAAGGACGCGGCGCGCTCCGTGCTGGAGCAGGTGTGGGAGCGGGCTCCGTACGAGCGCGCCGAGGTCGCGTGCGGAGGCGGGCGGGGGCGGACCGGGACGGCCCTGGCGTGCCTGGCCGTGCTGGACGGTGTCCCGGCGGAGCAAGCGGTCGCCCACGTCCGTCGGAACTATCACCCCAAGGCCGTCGAGACGCCGTGGCAGCGCCGGTACGTGGCGCGCTTCGCGGCAGCCTGAAGGGCGGCGACGCCGCCCCGTCGGTCACGCCACGGAGTACGGAGCCGGAACCGTGGCTCCGCCGCCGGCGCGTACCGCCTCGACGACGCTCTGATGAAGGGCTCTGCTCTCTCCCTCCGACGGGCACGGCACCGGACTGCCGGCCAATGTGAACCAGTCCGAGGCGCCGCTGTACTGAACGGCCACCTCGGCCTGCTTCTCGGTCCAAGTCGTGTGCACGGTGAGATCACCGCTCACGACACCTGCCTCTTCGGTGCGCACTCCGCCGGTTCCCGCGAAGACACCGAGGGTGGTCCACGATGCCCAGTTCATGACGCGTCGCCTTTCGGACAATGACAAGCCGGTCAAGCGGACTTGTTATCGAGTATGGCACCGCGAACCATCACACGCACGGGTGTGTCCGTGGGTATCCGCGCCGTGACACCGGGGCGGGGCTCAGGGGTGCATGGACGCGCCCTTGAGGATCTTGTCGACCGCGTTGCGCGGCCCGTACACGGCCAGACCGACCAGGTCCATCCCGTCCCTGCGCACGGCTCGGACAGCTGCCCTGTTGGCCTTGTCATGACCGGTCGCGAAGAGGTCCGAGGTGAACACGGCCATCGTCGCGCCCCGGTTGACCGCCTTGGTGTGCGCGGCCGTCAGCAGCTCCTTCGGCCCTGCGAACACGAGGACGGGCTGCCGGAACATGGGCAGGTACGGGGTGTCGTCGGCGTCGGCGTACGGTTCGCCGATCACCTCGGGCACCTGTGTGCCGAGGCCGCTGACCAGGAAGGCGGTGACGTTGAGACGCTGCCAGGTCTCGAGGTCGTCGCGGAGCAGCACAGCGATCTTGGTGTCGAAGCGTACGGGTGCGTTGTCGTCGGTCATGACAGGAGTCTGCCGAGCACGGTGTGCGGCCGTCTTGTACGAAGTTTGCACGCTGTTTCGGCCCCCGCGCGCTCTTGTACGCTTCACTCATGGGTGCATGTCCGGAAATCACCGCGTGGCGTCCGCGGGTCGAAGGGATCGACGAGGTCTTCCACGCGCGCTTCGCCGACCACGTGTATCCCATGCACACGCACGACGCGTGGACGCTTCTCCTGGTGGACGAGGGGATGGTCCGCTACGACCTGGACCGCCATGAGCACGGGGCGCCCAGTTCCGTGGTGACGCTGCTGCCGCCGCACGTCCCGCACAACGGCGACGCCGCGACCCCCGGAGGGTTCCGCAAGCGTGTCCTCTATCTGAACACCGCGCAGATCGACGCGGATCTCGTCGGGCGTGCGGTCGACCGGCCGGTGCTGCGGGATCCGCGGCTGCGGCTGCGTGTCGACCAGCTCCACCGGACGCTCGAACGTCCCGGGGACGAGCTGGAGGCGCAGAGCCGCCTCGCACTCGTCTCCGAACGCCTCGCCGTGCACCTTCACGACGAGGTCTCCGCCGCCCCTCAGGTGCCCGACCGCCCGGTCGCGTACGCGTTGAGGGATCTGCTGGACGAACACTTCGTGGAAGGGCTGACGCTCCGCGAGGCGGCGGACCGTCTGCACACCCATCACGCCCACCTGGTACGGGCCTTCAGCCGGGAGTTCGGCCTGGCCCCGCACCAGTACCTGACAGGGCGTCGCGTGGATCTCGCCCGCGGGCTGCTGCTCGGCGGGATGCGCGCGCCGGAGGTCGCGGCCTCGGCCGGCTTCTACGACCAGTCACATTTCTCGCGGCACTTCAAACGCGTCGTCGGTACGAGTCCGGGGCGCTACGCACGCACCGGATCCGCGGATCACCGACGACGCTCGAGCGCCCCGCGGACGAACGCCGCCTGACCCGCGTGCTGCAGGTCGTCGGCGATGACGCTGATCAGTCGCACACCGAGCGTCACCGGCGGCGACCAGGCGTCGTCCACGACGCGGTCCAGGGCCCGGCCGTCGAGGCCCCGGACGAAGCCGAGGGTCTGCTCGTTCACGGCGTCGAAGTAGCCGAGGAGGAGGTCACCCGACTCCACCGTCACGGAACCCACCTGCGCGCTGCTGTGGCCGTAACCGGTCGAGCCCTCCTCCAGGGGCAGCTCGAAGCGGGACGCCCAGCCCTTCGCGAACCAGACCTGCTCGATGCCCGCCGCGTCGGCGACATGGTCGTCCTGGACGCGCGTGAGGTGCCACACGAGCCAGGCGACGGAGTTCGCGTCTTCGTCGATCCTGGCGTTGAGGTCCTCGGACGGAAGACCCTCGACTGCGGCGTGCACCGCTTCATGGATGCGTTCGAACGCATCGGCGAGAATACCTGCACTGTTCATACACCCACCATGGCCGGTCCGCGGACGGGGCCCCGACTTCGACACGCGGCTGTCACGGGTGCACGGTGCGCAGCCACGTCGTCAACAGGGCATTGACCTCGTCGGTGCGTTCCTGCTGGATCCAGTGTCCGCATCCGTCCAGGATGTGCGAGGAGACCAGGCCGGGAAGCGTCGTGGGGTAGTCGGCGATGGCGTCCGCCATCCAGGTGGTGGAGGAGTCGAGGGCGCCTCCGACGAAGAGGGCGGGGCAGGTGAGACGGGCGCCCTCCCAGACGGCCAAGTCCTCCCAGTCACGGTCGACGTTCCGGTAGCGGTTGAGCGCGCCGGTCAGACCGGTCCTCTCGAACTCGGCGCTGTAGACGCCCAGTTCCCGCTCGGTGAGCCAGGACGGCAGGGCGCCGCCGGTGAAGCGGTCGCGCATGGCGGCTCCCTCGGGCACGAAGAAGGGACTGTCCGCGCCCGGAGGCGGCATGGTGTCGCCGGAGAGCGAGGTGTAGAAGCCCGCCAGCCACCCGCGCACATCGGGTTCGATTTCCGCCTCGGCGCGCCCCGGCTGCTGGAAGTAGCTGACGTAGAACTCGTCGCTCCCGCCGATTCGGGCGAAGCCGTCGGTCGGCCGGACCGCGTTCCAGGGGGCGTAGGGGACGCTGAGCATGGCCACGGCCGTGAACATGTCGGGCCGCAGCAGGGCGCTGTTCGCCGCGATGGGCGAGCCCCAGTCGTGGCCGATGACCGTCGCGCTCTCCTCCCCCAGGGCGTGCACGACACCGACGTTGTCGGCCACATGGGCCGTCATCCGGTAGGCGTCCACAGCGGCTGGGGCCGAGGAGCGCCCGTAGCCGCGTACGTCGACGGCGACCGCGCGGAAGCCCGCCGCGGCGACGGCGGAGAGCTGGTGGCGCCAGGAGTACGAGGTCTCGGGGAAGCCGTGGATCATCAGGACGAGGGGGCCTGTGCCCTGTTCCAGCAGGTGGATCCGGCCGCCGGGGACGTCCACGAGCCGGTGGACCGCCCCGGGGACGGTGGTGGAGGGTTCAGGGGTGGGCTGTGGCATGTCTCTCCTCGGTCTCTCCGGCCTGTCGGCACCTGGCCATCATTCGGCGCCCCGCCACCACCGGCCAAGCGAACTTGCCGTTACGGCAAACCCGCTGCGGCCCGAGACCCGCCATGCCTCTCAGACGAGCAGGTGCAGGAGATGCCCGCAGGCCGCCGACTCGTCAGGGTGCCTGGCGATCACCTCGTACGCACCGCGTTCGTAGGCCCCGGTCTCCCACATCCCGTCGGGCGCTTCCCTCAGGAACAGGAAGTCGGGGGGTGTGGGGACCGGTTCGTGGACGCCCGCGATGCGGTAGTAGCCGTCGGCCACGCCGGCCGCGCGCAGCGCGGCGCGCAGCTCCCGGCGGTCCATGGCGGTGCTACGCGCCCACGGCGGTGAGATAGGCGTGGTCCAGCAGCCACTTCACATTGAGCCGCTGCCCCGCGCCCGGGTCGAGGAAGACCGCGTCGAGCTTGATCTGCTGGCCTCCGCCGGGCTGCTCGAACCAGGGTGCGATGCCGCCCTGCCAGACCCAGAACGGCTTGGTGACCTTGTAGACGTGGTAGTCACAAGGCACGTCGGTCTCACGGGTGTTGAGGTTCTGCGGCGGCAGGGCCCGCTCCTTGTAGGCATCGCCGGCCGGGGCGAGGTAGCCGCCGTACTCCGACCCGAAGCGGTCCAGGCGCTGGCCGGTGCGCAGCTTCGCCGGCTCCTTGTCGATCTCACCGTTGACCTCGGCGAAGCCGTCGTTGGGCGGGTACTTCCAGCTGCCCGTGCCGGCCGGCCCCTCCCAGTACTTGTGCAGGAAGGCAGAGGGAGACAGGCTGCCCGTGCGCTGGTACCCCTTGAGCAGCGGGCCGACGGGGGCCTGCTTCGTGGAGGGCAGCCACTGGGGGCCGAGCCGCGCGTCCCCGAGGTATTCACCCGTGCAGGGATCGTGGCGGACGGCCGCCGTCGTGCGGCTGTCCTCCTGGGACGCGGCGCTCGCGGTGGGTGCGGTGACCAGGCCGGCGGCGATGCCGATCGCGGCAAGTGTGGTGCGGATACGGTTCATTCGGAAGTCCCCTCGGATACCGGTGAGTGCTCGGCAATCTCACGTAAGGTAACCGACCGACTCCGCAGCGCGGTTGCGCCATGCCGTTCGTCGCCCGGCCGGGAGAACCCGGCCGGGCGACGTTTCGTCAGTGGACTGTTCCGTCCGGCAGGAGACCGACTTCGGCGAGCCCTCGCAGGACGGCCTCGCCCAGTGCCTGGACCGCGGGCATCGGGCGGCCCGTCACGGTGAACTCGCCCTCGAACCGGTGAGACGCAGGCCCGCCGGGTCCCCTGCGCGCGCCCGCCGGGTCAGCCAGGCGGATCGGTGTAGCGGACGGTGACCTTCTCGAATCCGAGCGATCCGAGCAGACCTTGGAGCATTGACGTGGTGTTCTTCTCGGCACGCTTCGTCAGACCGCTCTCCTCGGCGGCATCGCCGATGTGCTGCACCGCCAGCTTGTTGACGGCCTGTTCGCTGCCTGGGTTGTCCGAGAAGAAGTCGCCGAGCCGGTCCAGGAGGCCACGCTGCTTGGACACGGCGTAGGAGCGGTCCGGGTCCAGGGCGGGCTTGCCGAGCACCGCGTGCGGCAGGACGAGTTCGGCCTCCGTACGGTCCTCGTCGACCTTCACCCCCTCGGCCCCGACCTTTCCGAGGTCGACGGAGGCTCTGACGGTGCCCGCGCCGACGTACAGCGTCCTGGTCCCCCGGACGGCGTCGGGCAGGAATTTGGTGTCCTTCTCCAGGTCGACGACGACCTGGAAGTTGCCGGAGGCCGCCTCGTACGCGCTCATGTCCTGGATGGACTTGAGCACGGCGGGACCCGAGCGGTCGGTGGTCTCCTCGCCGAAGAGTCCGCCCAGCCCCGGCAGCAGGCTGAGCCGGGAGCCCAGGAACAGCAGGACCAGCGCCGCGGCGCACACGCCCGCGAACGGCAGGCATCCCCGAGCGCGGGCGCGGCGGGGCTGTGCGCCGCTGTGGCCGGGTTCTTCGGTGCTGTCAGTCCTTACGCCGGTGGACGTCATGCCTTCCGTGTGACCGGGTCCCGGGATTTCAGTCCGCCGGGGCGGCGGAACTACGCCATATCCTGTACGGACGCGCCTTGTTGGCCGATCTCAGGCGCCGGTGACGCCGTCCAGCCGCTCCCTCAGCAGATCGGCGTGGCCGACGTGGCGGGCGTATTCGGCGATCATGTGGACGTACACCATGCGCAGCGAATATGCGGTGCCGCGCAGGGTGAAGGTGGTGTCGAGCGGCACGCCCGCCGCCGTCTCGTCGGCGAGGCGGATCTCCTCGACGAGACGGGCGTAGTCATCGGGTGCGCGGTCCGGCGAGAGGTCGTCGAAGTCCGCGTTCTTTCCTTTCTCCGCGTCGTACATGGAGGGGTACGAGAGGCCCGCGAGCCCCTCACGGAACCAGATGCGCTCCACCTTGGCCATGTGCCGGATCAGGCCGAGCAGAGTGAGGCTGGACGGCTCGACGGTCTGCTCGGCGAGCCCGCTGCCGGTCAGGCCGGCGCACTTCTGCAGCAGTGTGCTGCGGTAGAACGCCAGGAAGGCGGTCAGCGTCTCGCGCTCACCGCCGGTCAGCGGTCCTTCGGTACGGGTGGCTTCGGGAGCTGTCCATGTCATCGCATGATCATGCCTCGCCCGGGCCGCTCGCGCGAGGTCCCGCGGGGCACCGGCCGCCGGTCCGTGCCCAGAACCGGTGGTAGGTGAAGACCGGGGCGGTCCCGCCGTCCGGACAGGCCTGCACCTTGGGCCGGTTCGGGTCGTCCTCGCAGAACGAACGGGTGGAGAGGAACGTCGAGTCGTTGTCCACGGTGTCGCCGTTGGGCATCGCCCCCGTCCAGCCGTTCGGGACGTACACCGGGTCGTCGACACGGTTGGCACGGGTCTCGGGAACCGCGACCCGTGCCTCGTCCTGGTAGTTGCTCCACATGCCGTCGGTCAGGCCTTCGGCCGTGGCCTTCGCCTCGGCGTCACCGGACCCGGCGGCGTATTCCACAAATGTCGGTTCCGGGCTCCGGTTCTGCCCGCTCTTCCGGGTGACCACGGTCTTCGTACGCGTCCCGATGGCATGCGCAGTACCTCCTCGCGGCTCGGCGACATGGGGGGTCTGCAGGGCTGAGCACAAGCCTTGAAGCAGTGGGAGCGCTCCCAGCATGAGGACGAGGAAAAAGAGAGTCAAGGGACTTGAAGAGTCGAATTGTTTCGAGACCAAGAGATCTGAACTGGCATGTTGACCGACACCACTTGACGCTCTAACGTCAAGCCACACCAGTGGGAGCGGTTCCACCAGTCGACGTGCCGTAGGGGGCACGCCCGATCTGTCAGGAGTCGCTCATGTGTCACCCCCCGCACATCTCGCACCTGTTCAGGCTGCTCCCCGGAGCAGTGCCGGCGTGGCCGCGGCGCTCTCGCGGCCACGGTCACGGCTTCCGGATCCGCCCTCGTACGCACGGTGGAGAACAGCACCGCGCACGGGGTGGAACCGGTCCCCGCGCCGGCTTCTCCAGGCTCGACAGCGCGCCCTGCACCATGGATCCGACCGGCTCCACCGGTCCGGCGGATCTCTCCTGCCCCACCACCGGAACGCCCGCGGGCATCCGGAGCCATGGGCGCGCCCCTGTGCGGGCGGGCGTCGTCGAAGACGCCCGAACCCGTCCCCGTGTCCCCGAAAGAGGAGTACCGGCTTGACCTGACCCCCCACGGATCCGCGGTACACACGACACACCCACAGCTCCACCAACTGTGCGAACGAGGACGGTCGAACCACCGCTCGCACCGGTCGGGCCACACTCCCCCTCGCCGCGAGCGAGATGGGCGAGTACACCCCGAACCGCACCACGGTCCGTCCTTGATCAGCGACTACGACGGTATCCCCACTCCGTACGGAATCGGGCTGCGTGATCATCTGCGCGCCCTCTACAGCTGAGGAAACGGAATTCGTATGAGCCGCACGAGCCGCACCACCATGCGCCGATCCAGAATGGCGCTCATAGCGGCGGGAGTACTCGTCGCCGCAGCCGCGGGAACCGCCACAGCGGCGGCCCCCTTCGGCGCCTCCGGCGCGACGGTGGCGCACGCGTCCGCCGCAGCCGCCCTGGTCGACAACCCCTACGACGGCGCAAGCGTCTATGTGAACCCGGAGTGGTCGGCCAATGCCGCCTCCGAAGCGGGCGGCGACAAGGTCGCCGACGAGCCGACAGGTGTGTGGCTCGACCGTATCGCCGCCATCGAGGGCGTCGACGGCGGAATGGGCCTGCGTGACCACCTGGACGAGGCGCTGACCCAGAAGGGCTCGGGCGAACTCGTCGTCCAGCTCGTCATCTACGACCTGCCGGGGCGTGACTGCTCGGCACTCGCCTCCAACGGGGAGCTCGGTCCGACCGAGATCGACCGCTACAAGACCGAGTACATCGACCCGATCGCGGCCATCCTCGCCGATGAGAAGTACGCGGATCTGCGCATCGTCACCACTGTCGAGATCGACTCGTTGCCGAACCTCGTCACCAACGCCGGCGGCCGTCCCACCGCCACGCCGGAGTGCGACGTGATGAAGGCCAACGGCAACTACCAGAAGGGCGTCGGCTACGCACTCGACAAGCTCGGCGACGCTCCGAACGTTTTCAACTACATCGACGCGGGGCACCACGGCTGGATCGGCTGGGACGACAACTTCGGCCCGACCGCCGACCTCTTCAAGGAGGCGGCGACAACCGAGGGTGCGACCGTCGACGACGTCCACGGCTTCATCACCAACACCGCCAACTACGGCGCGACGACGGAGGACAACTTCTCCATCGACGACTCCGTCAACGGCACGTCTGTGCGCCAGTCGAAGTGGGTCGACTGGAACTGGTACACCGACGAGCAGTCCTACGCCCAGGCGTTCCGTGAGGAACTGGTCTCGGTCGGCTTCAACTCCGACGTCGGCATGCTGATCGACACCTCGCGCAACGGCTGGGGCGGCGGTGACCGGCCCACCGGACCGGGGGCGACCACCAGCGTGGACACCTACGTGGACGGCGGCCGTTACGACCGTCGCATACACCTGGGAAACTGGTGCAACCAGGCCGGAGCCGGGCTCGGCGAACGGCCCCAGGCGGCACCCGCCGCCGGCATCGACGCGTACGTCTGGATGAAGCCCCCGGGGGAGTCGGACGGCTCCAGCGAGGAGATCCCGAACAACGAGGGCAAGGGATTCGACCGGATGTGTGACCCGACCTACGAGGGTAACGTCCGCAACGGCAACAACATGTCCGGCGCGCTGCCCGACGCCCCGGTCTCCGGCAAGTGGTTCTCGGC
Organism: Streptomyces sp. NPDC048565; assembly: GCF_040650935.1. Classification (NCBI taxonomy): domain Bacteria; kingdom Bacillati; phylum Actinomycetota; class Actinomycetes; order Kitasatosporales; family Streptomycetaceae; genus Streptomyces; species Streptomyces sp. NPDC048565. The sequence continues at coordinate 40,600 of NZ_JBEZIH010000019.1, read as the reverse complement.
CCAGTTCCAGGAGCTCCTGAAGAACGCCTACCCGGCGCTCTAGGCTCCACGTCGGCGGGCTCCGGGTGCTTCCCCGCCCGGGCCCTCCCGACGACTGCGCCACCTGTCACGCAGAGCGCGTCCGCGAGCCGTCGGCGCGGACGCGCTCCGGCGTGCGGCGGAGCCTGCCCCGGTCGTACCGCGCGGCTTCGTCCTCCGGGGCCGGGGCTTCTTGGCCGCGGCGGCCCGCTCCTTCGGGGGTTCCTCGGCCGAGAGAGTGTGGTAACGGTGGCTGATGCGCCGCCCGACGAACGCGTAACCCAGCAGTGCGCCCGCGGTGTTGAGGATGACGTCATCGATGTCGAAGGCCCGTCCCACCACGAGCGCGCCCTGCGCCAGCTCGACGAGCGCCATGACCAGAACGGTGAGCAGAGTCATCCGGAGCATCCGGAGCCGGCGCGGCACCAGAATCGGCAGCAGCACGCCGAACGGGGCGCCCAGCAGAAGATTCCCGCCCGCCTGTTTGCACGCGGCGAGGAAGGTGTAGTCCTGCGCGTACTGTCGCAGGGACCGCCCCGGCCGCAGATTGGACGCCACGAGGTCCTCCGACGCGGGAGACGGTGTGAGCGTCACCTTCGCCAGGACCACGGAGAACGCGACCAGCGCCACGAACGTCGCGATCAGCGCCGCCACACGCAGCAGTAATCGCCCCAGGGCTCTGCGTCGTACACCACTGTCCGCCTCTGCTGTCATGGCGGAACGGATGCCCCCAACCATGGCGGCCACACCCAGGGCCCGGGTGCGACCATGTGCGCATGAGCGAACAGAAGAAGGACGAACTGCTGGCGGAAGCGGTGCGGCTGCGGGAACAGGGCCATCCCGAACAGGCCAGGGAACGTCTCCTCTCCCTCACCGCCTCGTTCCCCGACGCGGCGGACGTCGCTTATCAGACCGCATGGGTCCACGATGTGCTCGGCCTGGAGGCGGAGGCCGTGCCGTACTACGAGCGGAGCCTGCAGGGCGACGGCCTCACCGATGAGGACCGCCGGGGAGCGCTGCTGGGGCTCGGCAGCACCTATCGCGTCCTGGGCAGGTTCGGGCAGGCAGTCGAGACGCTGCGGAGCGGCGTGTCGGAGTACCCGGACGACGGGGCGCTGAGGACCTTCCTGTCCATGGCCCTGTTCAACACCGGTGAACATCACGAGGCCATGCAGCTCCTGCTGCGCCTGGTGGCGACGACGAGCGACAGCACGCGGGTGCAGCGGTACCGGCCCGCCATCGAGCACTACGCGGCGGATCTCACGCGGACCATGTGAGCGGGGCCTTACGGGAACGGCGGCAAGGAGAAGCCCCGACCGGATCGGGGGAATCCAGCCGGGGCGGCTTGTGTGCGGAGGTGAAGGCGGACCGCTGTCCGGCGGTCTTCGGCCCTTTACCTCGACGTATAGATGAACGATAAACCACCATCCGCCGTTCCCGTGAATCCGGCCCCCTTCCTGTGATCCGCGCCACGGCTGCGCAGGTAGGGGGTGCCGGCACCGGCGGCGGCAGACACGGCGGTGATCGTCAGCGGGTCTCACGGAAGATGACGTGCCGCCCCGCGGCCGGGTCGAACTTCCGCAGTTCCAGACGATCGGGATCGTTGCGCCGGCTCTTCCGCGTCACATACGTGTGGCCGGTTCCGGCCGTGGACCTGAGCAGGACGACGGGCCTGGTCTCACTGCGCGCCATGGGGCCTCCAGACAGGGAATCCGACCCCATCTCCAGGCTGGGAATGGGTGTCGTTTTCGTTTCCAGTTCACACAACACGCACGCCCGCTCCACCATTCCCACGCCGTTTCGAACGCATGGCTGATGTACAGACGACCGAGGGGTCGAACGTCCGGTCAACCGTTCATGGGTCCGTCGACGCCGGTCACTGATCGAGGCGCCCACGCGACTCCGCATATGCCCTGATCGCGGCCCGTGCGAGCCGTGCGAGGTCGCGCACGCGGGCGCGCACCCAGCCGCTCACGCCCGGCGACTTGCGTCAACTCCCCGTCGCGGGCAAGGGTGTTCGGCGGACCTGCGCCCCAGCCAGCCGTCGGCATATGCCGGATGCAAGAACGCATCGAGTGTTGCCAAACCCCTTACGACGCCCCGTCCCCTGTGCGACAGTCGTGTTCGGTCCACCCCACGAACCGGTTGTACCGCCTGTATCGGAGTATCCAGATGCCGTCCCATCTGTTTGCGGACCGCCCCGCCCCACAGCCGCCCGGGCGGGAGGCCGTCGACGCCCTGATCGACCGGACCCGGCTGCTGCGTGGCGACGTGGACGCCGTGCGGCGCGACACCTCCGTGATCGACGACGACGATGCTCAGCTGCGCTGGCAGCGGGCGCTCTGTGAACTCGCCGTACATCAGCTCGACGACCTCGGCGAACACCTGGGGCAGCTGAGGGACGGCATCTCCCACCCCGCGCCCACGGAGCCGGCGCACTCCACCGCACCGGAACACTCCACGGCGCCGGCCGAGCCGTCGACGCCCGGGCGGGCGACGGGCTCGCTCCTCAGCCGGGTGGGCAGCGCCGAGTGGAATCTGCTCACCGACGAGGTCAGCTGGTCCGACGAGCTCCACCAGATCTTCGGCATGGACCCGGGGGCAGGAGCGCTGTCCCTGGACGAGCTGCCCTCGGTGCTCCTCCCGGAGGACCAGCCCCTCCTGACGTCGATGGTGACCGACTGCCTGGTGGACGGCAGGCCGATAGACGGCGAATTCCGGATTCTGCTGCCCGACGGCATCATGCGCACCCTGCACATGATGGGCGAACCCGTCCTCGACGCGGACGGCTGCACCGCTTCCATGTGGGCGGTCCTGCGCGATGTCAGCCGGCTGCGGCGCAGCCAGCACGTCGTGGGCAGGACCTGGGACACCGTGCGGCACCAGGAACGGACGGCCCAGGCGGAGCACCGGATGGCGGTCGAATTCCAGGAGGCCGTTCTTCCACGGTGGAGCAGCTCGCTGCCGGCATCCGGTCCGAGCGCGAGCCGCCTGGACATCGCCACGCGTTACCTTCCCTCGGGGTCGAGCGACCTCATCGGCGGCGACTGGTACGACGCGCTCGCACTCCCGGACGGCAAGACCTTGCTCACCGTCGGGGACCTCACCGGCCACGGGATCCCGGCCACCTCCGCCATGGCGATACTGCTGGGCGCGCTGCGCGGCATGTCCGTGGCAGGTGTGGAGCCCGGGCCGGTCATGGGACATCTGAACCAGCTGATCGAATGCTCGGCGCAGCCGGCCCTGGGCAGCGCCGTGTGCTGCCGCTTCGATCCGGCGACCGGCGCACTCGTCTGGGCACAGGCAGGGCACCCCGCGCCGCTGCTGTTCCGCGACGGAGTGGGGCGGCCTCTGCCCGCGCCGGACGGAGTGCTGCTCGGAGCGACGTCCGGGGTCACCTACGAGCAGGACCAGGTGGACCTGCTGCCGGGCGATGTACTCGTGCTGCACACCGGTGGGCTGGGGGGCCCGAGCGACCGGAACACCGGCCAGGACATGCTTCTGGGACTGGCACCCGGGTTCGCACGGGCCCGCACGGCACAGGACTGTGTACGGACCGTCGTCGAGGAACTCGGAACCGGCGAACGGCTCGATGACGCCTGCGTGCTGGTGGCCCGCGTCGAGGCGTGACCGGGTCCCTGACGGACTTGCGGTGGGTACTGTGCTGCCCGCCGACGGCGGGCCAGGTCAGATCTGGGTGCCTTTCGCCTTCTTGGACGCGCCCGGGGGCATGGCGCGTTCGATCTCCGCACGCAGGTCCTCGATCTTGGCGTATCCCGCGAACTGGCCGGTGAGCCGGTACATCGCGCGCAACCGGTCCCAGGTCCGCTGCGAGGACGTCTCCCCCATCGAGACCAGGGCGAGCCGTGCGTAGCGATCGGCCTGCTCGGGATCGTCGGCGATGAAGCACGCCGAGGCGAGCGAGATGTAGTCGAAGATCTTGGACCGCTGGCGGCCGTGCATCCGCAGATCGAGCGCCTGCTTGGCGTGGCGCTGGGCTGTGGAGGCCGCACCCGGGTCGTGCTCGGCGAGCGTACGGAAAGCGAGGGCCTGCATCCCGTGCATGTCCGCCTCGTCGAACATCTGCATCCAGCTCGGCGGCGGGACATCGCCCTTGTCCGAGACGAAGAGCTCCTCGGCCTCGCCGAGTGTGCGCCGCATGGCCTGCCCATGTCCCATCGACGCCTGCGCCCAGGCCTCGATGGTGCGCAGCATGGCTCGGGTACGCGGCAGGGTCTCCTCCCCGGAACCCGACTTGGCGAGCTTCATCAGGTCCAGGGCGTCGTCCGGCCGGCCCAGGTGGACCATCTGACGGGCCGCGCGGGACAGTGCCTCTCCCGCTCGGGGGCGGTCGCCGCCCTCGCGCGCCGCGTGAGCGGCGATCACGAAGTACTTCTGAGCGGTGGGTTCGAGGCCGACGTCGTGCGACATCCAGCCGGCGAGGACCGCGAGGTTGGCGGCGACGCCCCAGAGACGGCGCTGCAGATGCTCGGGGTGGTGGTAGGCGAGCATGCCGCCCACCTCGTTGAGCTGGCCCACCACGGCCTTGCGCTGGAGGCCACCGCCTCTGGAGGCGTCCCAGGCCCTGAACACCTCGACCGAGCGTTCGAGGGCCTCGATCTCGTCGGATCCGACGGGAGCCGCCTCGTAGAGGTCGAAGCCGGCGTTGTCGGCGTACAGGGGGTCGTTGAGCCGGGAGGCCCGGGCCGCCGGAGCGGGCTCGGAATGCAGCCAGTCGTACATGGCGCCGGTGAGTGCTGAGCCAGCGGCGAGCGCTGCGCCCGCGCCCGCCAAGCCGCGTCGATTGAGCATGAGGTCCATTCCCGTGAATTCGGTGAGGACCGCTGCCGTCCGTTCGGGCGCCCACGGCAAACCGTCGGGATTGTCTTCCGTCCCGGCTTTTCGCCGCTTCCCCACACGCCCGCGTCGGCCGAACCCGAGGTCCTCGATGGTCACGACACGGCCGAGCCGCTCGGTGAACAGAGCTGCGAGCACCTCGGGCACCGGATCGCGGGGGGACTCCCCCATGTCGATCCAGCGCCGCACCCGCGAGGTGTCGGTGGCGAGCTGAAGGTGGCCCATGGCCGCCGCCTGCCTGTTCACCATTCTCGCGAGCTCGCCCTTGGACCAGCCGGCCAGGCCGAACAGGTCCGACAGGCGGGTGTTGGGTTCTCCGGTCACGTCAAGCCCCCAGGTTCTCGGCTGACTTGACCCTAGCCCCCCGGTTGATGCCGGGCGAATATTCGCCAGGGTTCGCCAGGGGTCGCTAGATGTTGTGCCACCCGCGGGCCGGTGTCAGGTAGGAAAGCGCCACCCCGCCCGGCAGCCCTAGGTACTCCCCAGGGTGCCGAACGGCCGCCGGCCGGGGCGGCGCACGCAACTTGTCGGCGCACGAAGGGATCTGTCTCGCCCATGTACACAGCATCGTCCTCCGTGTCCGCCCCTCCCCGGCCGCTTCGTCCGACGGGGGCGGGCGGCGGGCCGTATCTCGCCCCCCGCGCAGCCGCACCGGCACCCGGCGCGGTCCGGGCCCGGCGGGCGACGGGGCCGGGCTCCCAACCGCTCAGCGGGCGACTGGACCTGTCGGGGCCTCAGGGCGCCCAGCTGCGGATGGCCATCGCGTCCGTGCACCGCATCTGTCCGGAGTTCAGCCCCGTGCAGGTGCTGCGCCGGAGCGGACGTTCCGTGCTCATCGTGGGCACCACGGGACGCACGACCGCGGTGGCCAAGTGTTTACTCGATCACTCCCCCGCCTGGACGGAGCGGTTCCGGCACGAAATAGCGGCATACCGCGCCTTCGTCAGGCACCGCCCACCGGTCCGGGCCCCGCGGCTCATCGCCGCCGACCCGGAGAACTGCACCCTGGTGATCGAGCGGATGCCCGGCAGGGTCGCGGCGCTGACGAGGCATCCCGCGGAGGCACCGCCCCGCGCGGATCTGCGAGCGGTGCTCGGCGCCGTCAGCCGGATCAATGCCTGGAGGCCACCGGCCGGTCTGTTCGAGGCGCCCCTGGACTACGCCTCGCGCATCGCCCGGTACCACGAGCTCGGTCTCTTCACCGATCGCGATCTGGGTGATCTGCAGAAGCTGTTGCACGGCCTGGCACACGCGGGCGGCCGGCAGGGCATGGGCCAGTTCTGCCACGGTGATGCCCTGCTGTCGAACATCCTGCTGCCGCCCACCGGCCCCGTGCTGGTCGACTGGGAGCACGCCGGCTGGTATCTGCCGGGGTACGACCTGGCGACGCTCTGGACCGTCCTCGGTGACGCACCCGCGTCCCGGCGCCAGATCAGCCAGCTGGCACAGTCGGCCGGCGCCGCCGCCCGTGACGCCTTCCTGGTCAACCTCATGATCGTGCTGACCCGGGAGATCCGTACGTACGAGACCGCCGTCCAGCGGGCCATGCGCGAAGGCGCACCGGCCGGCGGCGGCCAACTGCGGCAGGGTGCGCTCTCCTCCGGCGAGGAGCAGCGGCTGCTGCTGCGCAGGCTGCATGACGACTGCGCGATGGCCCGGCGGGCCGTGCGCGCGGCGGTGGGCACACGCTGACCCACGATGACCACGCCGGGTCCGACCGGCCTGACGACGGGGGAAGCGCGCTGCGGGACCGGTGCCGACACATGGGTCCCGCAGCGCGCGTCCGCGGCTCACACCGCAGCTCTCGCACAACAGCTCTCACGCCGCGGATCTCAGCGGCTGCTCATGATCCGGCTCGCACCACATCGACGTCGGAGGTCTTCACGAAGCCGATCCGATGGCCGATCTGAACCGTCACATACGTCTGGTTTCCTCGGAAGTACGTGTGGTCGTACGGCTTCGAAGCGTCGATCGTCGGTGCGTAGTAGTAGCCGTTGGGTGCCTCGCCGCCACCGGGGAAGGCCTGCCCGGCCTTGATCGTGTAGACGAGCGGGCTGCCCACGGTCGGCCGGTCGAAGTCCGTGGGGTACTCCGACTTCTCCGGGTAGGCGACGCCGTACACCGGGACTTCCTCCTTGCCGGCCTTGGGCCTCACGACACGGCCGGATGTGGGGGTGACGACCCGGGTTCCCGCGGGGGTGCGGAACCACGCCTTGTCGCCGTACCACCAGATCGCGGTCCAGCCGGGTGCCCGGTCGGCGACGACGGCCTGCTGGGTGGCACTGATCTTGCTGCCCCAGTCCGCGACGCAGTTCGTCCCGGGCGAGCCGTCCGGGTGCAGCCCCGGGTCGGAGAAGAGCGGCGCGTCCGAGGAGGGTCCGGTGTGCAGTGGCACCGCGCTGCTGGCCTGCCGGGGCAGGTCGACGTCCTTCTCGCAGTCGCGGAAGTCCTGCTGGTTCTTCGTGAAGTCCGCGCTGACGGTGACCAGTTCGCTGCTGTTGGGCGCGCTCGGCTCGGTGGGCCTGCCGAGCAGCGCCATGAAGCGGTTCCAGTCCCAGTAGGGCCCCGGGTCCCAGTGCATGTTCTGGGTCCCCTCCGCGCTGGTGGGCGGCACCCCGTCATGGCCGAGGATGTGCTGCCGGTCGAGCGGGATGTCGTACTTCGCCGCGAGATGACGGGCCAGCCGAGCGGTCGAGCGGTACATCTCGGGGGTGTACCACGTGGCGCCCTCGGTCGCGACGCCCTCCTGCTCGATGCCGATGGAGTGGGAGTTGAGGTACCAGTTGCCCGCCTGCCAGGCGACGTCCTTGTTCTTCACCATCTGTGTGACATGGCCGTCCGCCGAACGCACCACGTAGTGGGCGGACGTCTGCCTGGTGGGGTCCTGGAAGATCTTCAGGGTGCTGTCGAAGTCTTCCTCGGTGTCGTGCAGGACGATGAACTCGATGGCGTTGGTGTCGGGCCGGTTCGCCGTGTCGTAGTTGCCGTAGGTGTCCTTGTCCGCGGGGTCACCGGTCTGCTGGTAGGCCGCGGGGACCCAGTCGCAGTCCAGTCCGCGCGGGCATTCCGGTCGCACGGTGTCCGCGCCTGCCGCGCCCGGGGTCAGGAGCGCCATGCTCAGCGCTCCCGCCGTGGTCAGTGCGAGCGCGAGTCTGATCCTCTGCTTCGACATCATGACAACCCTTCTTGGGCCGGTGGGCAGAGCGGTTACGGGGGCACTCCCCGCATTCACCGGTCGGCGCACACTCTGTGACGCGAGGTGTTGGCGAGTCAAGAGTGCAGTGTGCCGCCGTAGATGAGCTTGTGTGACTATTTCGCGTCGTGCGTGCCCCGTATGGCCGAGGGGTAGTGCTGGCGCCGACAGGACCGGTCCGCGTGGACCGCGCGGAGTTCTCGGAAAGGCCGGACGCACATGGCACAGCCCTTCTCACTGCCGGACTTCTACGTGCCGTACCCGGCGCGTCTCAACCCGCATCTGGAGGCGGCCCGGAGCCACACCCGGGAGTGGGCGCGCGGAATGGGGATGCTGGAGGGTTCCGGTATCTGGGAGGAGAAGGATCTCGAATCCCACGACTACGCGCTGCTCTGCTCCTACACCCACCCGGACTGCTCGGCCGAGGCCCTGTCCCTGGTCACCGACTGGTATGTGTGGGTCTTCTTCTTCGACGACCATTTCCTGGAGCTCTTCAAACGCACGCCGGACCGTGAGGGCGGGAAGCGGTACCTGGACCGGCTGCCGGCCTTCATGCCGATGGAGCGGGGCGCGGCGACACCTGAGCCGACCAATCCGGTGGAGGCCGGACTGGCCGACCTCTGGGCCAGGACCGTGCCGGCCATGTCGGATGCCTGGCGGGCCCGGTTCGCCGAGGCGACGGAGAATCTTCTCAACGAGTCCCTGTGGGAACTCTCGAACATCAACGAGGGGCGTATCGCCAACCCCGTCGAGTACATCGAGATGCGCCGCAAAGTGGGCGGAGCACCCTGGTCGGCGGGCCTCGTGGAGTACGCGGCGAACGCCGACGTCCCCGACGCGGTGGCCGCCTCACGCCCGCTTCGGGTGCTGCGGGACGCCTTCTCCGACGGCGTGCATCTGCGCAACGACCTCTTCTCGTACCAGCGCGAGGTCGAGGAGGAGGGCGAGAACAGCAACGGCGTACTGGTCCTGGAGAGGTTCCTTGGCTGCTCGACCCAGGAGGCGGCCGAGGCGGTCAACGATCTGCTCACCTCGCGCCTGCAGCAGTTCGAGAACACCGCCCTCACCGAGCTCGGTCCGCTCTGCGCGGAGAAGGGTCTCACCCCCGACGGGACGGCCGCTGTTCTGGCGTACGTCAAGGGGCTCCAGGACTGGCAGTCCGGCGGCCACGAGTGGCACATGCGCTCCAGCCGCTACATGAACGACGGCGGCGCGGGCGAGAGCGTTCCCGGATTCGGGATGGCCGCGGCCTCGCTGCGGCTCACTCCCCGCTCGGAGTCCTTTCGGCTGCGCAGCCATACGCATGTTCCGTACCAGCACGTCGGCCCGTCGCTGCTGCCGGACTTCGACATGCCGTTCAGCACGACACTGAGCCCGCATCTGGACGGGGCACGCGTACGGATCGTGGACTGGTCGCGCCGGATGGGGCTGCTGGAGGCTCAGCCGGGCGTGCCGGGTTCGCACATCTGGGACGAGGAGCGGCTCATCGCGACCGATCTGCCGCTCTGCGCGGCGGGGCTGCACCCGGACGCGACCCCGGACGAGCTCGATCTCTCCTCCGGGTGGCTGACCTGGGGGACGTACGGCGATGACTGGTTCCCCGTGGTGCACGGCCGGACGCGGGATCTGGCGGGGGCCCGGCTGGCGAACGAGCGGCTGTCCCTGTTCATGCCGCTGGACGGATCATCCACGCCCGAGCCGGTCAACGCGCTGGAGCGCGGGCTCGGCGACCTGTGGCGGCGGACGGCGGGGCCGATGGGGGACGACGCGCGCCGCAGTTTCCGCGAGGCGGTGGAGTCGATGACGGCGAGCTGGCTCTGGGAGCTGGCGAATCAGGCGCAGAACCGGATTCCCGATCCGGTGGATTACATGGAGATGCGCAGGGCGACGTTCGGCTCCGATCTCACGATGAGCCTGTGCCGGCTGGGTCACGGCAGGAAGGTCCCGGACGCCGTGTACCGCAGTGGTCCGTTGCGCTCCCTGGAGAACGCGGCGGCGGACTACGCGTGCCTGCTCAACGACGTGTTCTCGTACCAGAAGGAGATCGAGTACGAGGGCGAGGTGCACAACGGGGTCCTGGTCGTCCAGAACTTCTTCGGGGTGGACTATCCGACGGGGGTGGCGATCGTGGACGACCTGATGAATTCCCGGATGCGCCAGTTCCAGCATGTCGCGGAGCAGGAACTGCCGGTTCTCTACGACGACTTCGACCTGGACACCGAGGCGAGGGAGACGCTGGCCGGCTATGTGCTGGAACTCCAGCACTGGATGGCGGGGATCCTGATCTGGCACCGGGACTGCCGGCGCTACCGCGAGGAGGATCTGCGCCGGGGCACCGGAACCCCGTGGTACATCAGTGGGCCCACGGGGATCGGGACGTCGGCGGCCCGGGTGCCGCGTCCGGCGTCGCAGGGACGTTTCAGCCCTGTTGGAACAGTTCTGCCGGAAGTGGCTTCAGCAGGGCGTACAGATCGTCCGTGATCGGCCGGTCCCAGCTGGCGATGGTGACGAGCACGCCGTCGCTCCGGTCGAACTGGACGCAGGAGATCCGGCTCTCGGAGAGCTTGATCCGGCGCACGACCAGCAGGCTGTCACCCTGCATGACGGGCATGTCCTCGGTGCCGGTCACCTCGACCGGCTCGTCGTTCTCGAGGGCGAGGAGGAGCTGGGCGACCTCGAAGGGGACCTGGCCCTCCTCGGTCTCGCGCGCCGGTGAGCCCTCCGGCAGATTGCCGATGATCATCGCGGGTCCGCGTCCGCCGAACAGGTCGTAGCGCAGGAACACGCCCTGACAGCTCCCGTCGGGCGCGGGGAGCAGACCGGCGCCGAGGTTGCCGGGCCAGTCCCCCGGGTCCATGGCCAGGACGTCGAAGTCCGGGCCCGCGGGTGTGGCGGCGCTACGGCGGCGGAGGAAGGACATGGGTGCCATGGTACGTGTCCCGGCTCACGTGACGGAGCCGGGCACTCCTACCCGGACTCCGCGGCCAGCGCTTCGAGCGCCCGGATCGCGTCGTCCGCACGGGTGTACGGCACGAAGAGATGATCGTGGTGGTATCCGGCGACCACGTTGCAGCTGATCCCCGCGTCCGTGAGGGCCAGGGAGACCGCGGCGGTCAGTCCGACGGCGTCCAGCGCCGAATGCACCCGGAGCGTGATCCAGCCGGCGACGAAGTCGTGGGCGAGTCCTTCCTCCACGGCCTGTTCCTCGGGGACGACGAGCGTGAGTCCTTCCTGCTCGCGGACGGTGACCACCGGCGTGACACCGGTGGGTACCTCGCCGCCGGGCAGCGTCGCGTAGACGTAACGGCCGGGCCTCAGCTCCGGCCGCATGCCGTGCAGCAGTGTTCGCAGATCGCGCTCGCCCGTCATGGGGGACACGCTACGGCGCCGTGGAGGGCGTGGTGCGGGCGCGGTAAGCCATTCAGGCACGCCATGTATCCATACGCTCACCTTGCGTGGCACCGGCGGTGGATCGCCCATAGCTTCGGCTCATGAGCAAAAGACACATGAAATGCCTGGCGGGTATCACCGTCGCCACAGCCTCGGCACTGGGTCTTGCGGCCGTTCCCACCGCCGCGGCAGGTCCCGGTGATCATGTGGTGCGCCCGGGTGATTCGATCCAGAGCGCGGTGGACGCCGCACAGGCCGGCGACACCATCGTCATCCTGCCCGGCACGTACCGCGAGAGCGTCCTGGTCACCAAGCCGGGACTGACCCTGCTCGGCACCGGCGAGCGTACGGTCATCACCCCGGCGGCCGCGGACGGCGCCAAGGCGGCCAACGCCTGTGCCACCGGCGGGAACGGCATCTGCGTCATCGGGACCAAGGGCCACACCGTCGACGATGTCAGCATCCGCTCGCTGACCGTCTCCGGCTTCGACGAGAGCGGCATCTGGGCGTCGTGGACGGACGGACTCAGCGTCCGGAAGGTGGACGCCCGGTCCAACGGCACCTGGGGCATCGCGCAGGAGCGGTCGACCCGTGGTGACTTCCGGCAGAACACCGCCACCAAAAACGGCGACGCGGGGATCTTCGTCGCCAACTCGGTCACCGAGGAGGGCGGGGCGACCGACACCGGAGGGACGGCCGTCCTGGACAACTCGGTGAGCGGGAACCGGATCGGCGTCACGGCCCGCCGTGTGCGGAACCTGCGCATCGACGGCAACACGCTGACCGGCAACTGCAGCGGGGTCTTCGTCGTGGGCGACGAGTCCAAGCCCGCCGCCGGGGCGATGACGATCAGCGGCAACCGCATCACCGGGAACAACAAGTTCTGTGCGGCGACCCCGCGTCTGCCCGCGCTCCAGGGGTCCGGAATCGTCCTCACCGGCAGCGAGGCCACCGTCGTACGGTCCAACGTCATCCGGGACAACGTCGGCTCGACCCCGCTCTCGGGCGGCGTTCTGCTGTTCAAGAGCTTCGTGGGCGCGCTCAACACCGACAACACCATCAGCAACAACCTCGTGCAGGGCAACAAGCCGGCCGACCTCGCCGACGGCGACGCCTCGGGTACCGGCAACACCTTCGTCAGCAACACGTGTGGGACGTCCGTCCCGGCCGGCATGTGCGCCGGATGACGGCTCGCACCCGTACGACGGCTCACCCCCGTACAAGGAGAAACGAGACGGTATGACCACCGTGAGTCCCACCCCCGAGACCGCCCCTGTCGCGGCCGCTGCCACCGCGGCGAAGGTTTCCGTCACCCATAGCCCGCCGCCGTCCATGCGGCTGCGGGAGCTCGCGTTCGGGGCCGCCTGTGCGGCGGCCGTGCGCGCGGCGGCGCGACTGCGGGTGCCCGACGCGCTGGGAGAGACACCGGCGTCGGCCTCCGAGCTCGCCCTGCTCGTGGACGCCGAGGAGGTACCTCTGCGGCGGCTGCTGCGCGCGCTGTGCTGCTACGGGATCTTCGAGGAGACGGCGGAAGGGGAGTTCGTCCACACCGAGATGTCCCGGCTGCTGCGGGAGGACGACCCGAACAGTCTGCGTTACATCTCCCTGTGGTGCACCGAGCCCTGGACCTGGGATGTCTGGCCCCGGCTCGACGACGCGGTGCGCTCCGGCGCGAGCGTCTTCCCCGAGACCTTCGGCAAGGGCTTCTTCGACTATCTCCACGAGGACGCGGGCGAGTCCGCCCAGGTGTTCAACCGGGCGATGACCACCTCCAGTGTGCAGTCCGCACAGGATGTCGCCGACCGGCTGGATCTCACCGGGGTGTCGTCGGTCGCCGACATCGGCGGCGGCCAGGGGCATGTGCTCGCGAGTCTGCTGGAGAAGCACCCCTCGGTCCGGGGAACGCTCCTGGACCTGCCGGGCGTCGTGGCACGTGCGGACCCCAGGCTGCGGGAGGGCGGCGCGCTCGCGGAGCGTGTACGGATCGTGCCCGGTGACTGCCGTGAGGACATCCCGGTCGAGGCCGATCTGTACATCATCAAGAACATCCTCGAATGGGACGACGGGAGCACCCGCAGGACCCTGCGCAACGTGGTCGCCGCGGCCCGGCCCGGCGCCCGTGTGGTGATCATCGAGAACCTCGTGGACGACTCCCCCTCGATGCGGTTCACCACCGCCATGGACCTGCTGCTCCTGCTCAACGTCGGGGGTGCCAAGCACACCCGCGAGAGCCTGCTCGGCCGGATGTCCGACGCGGGGCTGCGGGTGGGCGAGGTCCACCCCGTCAACGCGTATCTGCACGCGTTCGAGTGCGTCGTGCCGTAGGGCACGGCCCCACGCGCGGGGACCGCCCCGGGTCCGGCAGTCAGGTGCCGGTCCCGGGGCGGTCGTCGGTGTGTCAGGCGGCGCCGTCGCTCTGCCACCGGTAGAACTGCTGCGCCATCGCGTCCTTCGGACCGCGCCAGGTCTGCGGGTCGTACGGGCTCACGAAGGACGTGAGCCGGTCGCTGATGGCCTTGAACTCCGGGTGCTCCGTCACCTTGGCGATCTCCGGGCCCGGGGGCCGCTCGGATTCGATCAGGTGCAGATACACGTCGCCGAACTGGAACAGGGTGCGCCTGTTGACTCCGACGAGGTGCGGGAGGTCGGTGTTGTCGGAGGCCTCGAACAGCTTCGCGATGTCCGGCGCGGACTCGGGGGCCATCCGGGCGACGATCAGTGCGTGGTGCATCCGACTGCCTTTCGGGGCATCAGTTGGCGGGGACCGAGGCGGAGCGGCGTTCCCGGTCGCGCTGCTCGATCTTGTCGCGGATGAGCTCCATCTGGACGCGCGAGTTGCGGTTGATGTTGTCCGTCATCCACGCGTCGTCGACCGGCGCGTCGGGGCGCATCGCGAAGTCCTGGCGCCAGAGCATGCGTGTGCCGCCCGGGACCTCCGAGTACTCCCACCGGATGTCCATGTGCTGGAACGGGCCGGGCTCGACACGCCGGGCGCGTACGTTGCGTCCCTGGCGGTCCGTGGTGCGCTCGGAGACCCAGCTCCAGACCTTGCCGTTGTCGTCGGGCTTCATCGTGAGGCGGAAGGTCGTCTTCTGGCCCTCCCGCTCGATCACCTCGACGGCCGCATACTCGCTGAACAGCTGCGGCCAGTTCTCCAGATCGTTCGTCATGTCCCAGACGAGGTCCAGAGGGGCGGCGATGGTGATGTCGTTCTCGGTGTGTCCGGACACGTCAGACTCCTGTCACTGGGGTGTTGTTCACGAGGTCGAGGAACTCACCGGGCGTTCTGCACCGGTCGGCGTCGGCCGGCAGCGGGCGGCCGTACCGGTTCTCGAGCGCGGCCACGATGCCGAGCAGCCCGAGCGAGTCGAGGCCGTACTCGTCGAAGGCCGAGCCGGGTCGGTCGGCCATCTCCGACGGGTCGACCGTGAGGCCGGCGCCGTTCTTCATCAGCACGGCCAGCTCTTCGTACGTCAGTCGATCGGTCATGGGGGACTGCTCCTTCTCACACGGGGGTGTCGGTGGGGCGCCGCAGCACCAGGGCCGCGTTCGAGCCCATGAGTCCTCGGCTCAGCACGAGCGCCGTACGCAGTTCCGCGGGGCGCGCACGCCCGGTGACCACGTCCAGGTCGTGGCACACCTCGAAGACGTTGGGCGTCGGCGGGACGAGACCGTGCTCCATGGCGAGCACCGCGGCGGAGGTGTCGAGCACGGGCGCGCCGCAGTAGGCGCGGCCGATCCCGGTCTTGGGCGCGGTCACCGGGACCCGGCGTCCGTGCGCACCGAGGGCGTCGGCGATCGCCAGGGCCTCGGCCCGGTCGGCCGATGGCACGCCCATCGCGTCGGCGAACACGACGTCGATGTCCTCGGGCGCGCATTCGGCCTCGCGCAGGGCCCCCTCGATGGCCCGTGCCAGGCCCGCGCGGGACTCCTCCCACCGTGCCGCGCCGGTGAAGGTGGCCGCGTGGCCGGCCAGTTCGGCGCGTACCTTCGCACCACGGTCGCGGGCCGCCGTCTCCTCCTCCACCACCAGCATCGCGCCGCCCTCGGCGGGTACGAAACCGCAGGCGTCAGCGGTGAACGGGCGGTAGGCGCGGGTGGGTTCTTCGCAGAGGCTGAGGTCCTCGTAGCCCAGCTGGCAGACCACCGAGTACGGCGCGAGCGGTGCCTCGGCCGCGCCGACCACGACGGCGTCCGTGCCCCGCCTGATGGAGCGTGCGGCGTGCATGAGCGCGTCCAGACCGCCGGCCTCGTCGCTGGCGACGACGGCGCACGGCCCCTTGAAGCCGCCGCGGATCGAGATCTGGCCCGTGCTGGCCGCGTAGAACCAGGCGATGGACTGGTACGGACCGACGAAGCGGGAGCCCTCGCCCCACAGCCGCTGGAGTTCGCGCTGGCCGAACTCACCGCCGCCCGATCCGGCGGCGGTGACGACGCCCACCTTGAACGGCGTGCCCTCGTAGTCCGCGCGTCCGAGCCGTGCGTCGTCAAGGGCGAGGTCGGCGGCGGCCATGGCGTAGTGCGTGAAGCGGTCGGTCTGGACGAGGAAGCGTTCCTCGATGAACGCGACCGGGTCGAAGTCCCTGACCTCGCCCGCGACGCGGAGCGGGAGGTTCTCGCAGCCCTCGCGGGTCACCTTGTCGAGGACGCTGACCCCTTCCTGGGTCTGCTTCCAGAAGGCACCGGCGCCGGTCCCGTTGGGGGCGACGACACCGATCCCCGTGATGACGGTCCTGCGTCGTGCCGGGGTTGCCGGGGCGTTCATGGGGTCCTCCCGCCTGATCTGGTCAGGGCGACGGCGGACTGGAATCCGCCGAAGCCGCTGCCGACCGAGAGCACGCTGCGCAGCTTGAGTGGCCGTGCGGTGCGGGGTACGTAGTCGAGATCGCACTCGGGATCCGCGGTCTCGTAGTTGGCCGTCGGCGGCACCGTCTGGTGTTCGAGTGCCAGGACGCACGCGGCGATCTCGATCGCTCCGATGGCGCCGAGTGAGTGCCCGACCATCGACTTGATCGAGCTCATCGGCACCTCGTACGCGTGCGCGCCCAGGGCCTTCTTCACCGCTGCTGTCTCGTGCCGGTCGTTCTGCTTGGTGCCCGAGCCGTGGGCGTTGACGTAGTCGACCTGCGACCCGTCGAGCCGGGCGTGTGCGAGGGCGGTGTTGATGGCCTCGGCCATCTCCAGGCCTTCGGTGGTCAGCCCGGTCATGTGGTACGCGTTGCCGAACGTGGCGTAGCCGGATATCTCGCAGTAGACGGTCGCGCCGCGGGCGCGGGCGTGCTCCAGCTCCTCGAGGACGAGGACGGCGCCGCCCTCGCCCATGACGAAGCCGTCACGGCGGGCGTCGAACGGCCTGGAGGCGTGCTCAGGGTCGTCGTTGTTCGCCGAGGTCGCCTTGATCGCGTCGAAGCAGGCCACCGTGATGGGGGTGATCGGCGTGTCGGACGCTCCGGCGACACAGATGTCGACGCGGCCCTCCTCCACGGAGTGGAAGGCGTACCCGATCGCGTCGAGGCCCGAGGTGCAGCCCGTCGAGACCGTCTGCACGGGACCGTGCGCCCCGACCTCCTCCGCGACCGCGGAGGCGAGGGTGCTGGGCGCGAATGCCCGTTCGAGGTGGGCGCCCGCCGGCCGGTGGTCGACGTCCCAGCGCGCACCGCTGCCGCTGACGGCGACGTAGTCGTGCTCCAGGCGTGTGGTGCCACCGACCGCGGTTCCGAGGGAGACCCCGACGCGCCAGGGGTCCTCCCGCTCCAGATCGAGTCCGGCGTCCCCGAGCGCTTCCCTGGCCGCCACCAGCGCGAACTGGATGTACCGGTCCGAGCGGGCGATCAGGTCCGCGTCCAGGCCGTGGGCGACGGGGTCGAAGTCGCACTCGGCCGCGATGCGTGAGCGGAACTGCGCCGGGTCGAACAGTGTGATGCCACGGGTCGCGGTACGGCCGTTGGCGAGCAGGTCCCAGAACGCCGGGGCCCCGATGCCACCGGGGGCGACGACGCCGACCCCGGTGACGGCCACCCTCCGGGTCATGAGGCGGCCCCCGTTCGTTCCGGCGGGGCGTAGCCGTCACCGGGACCCGCGGTTTCGGTGACCTCGGTGTCCACATGTCCGAGTTCGGGCCGTGGGGCGAGCGGGCCGAGGTGGAAGACCATGCGTGCTTCGCCGTCGCCCACGTTGCGGAAGCGGTGCCGGACGTGGGGCGGGATCAGCAGGCCCTGGTCGGGCCGCATCGGGTGCGACTCGCCGTCCAGGTCCACTTCGAGGAGCCCTTCCACGACGTACACGAACTCCTCGGAGTACGGGTGGTAGTGCTCGCCGATGCGATCGCCGGGGGCGACGATGGCCAGCCCCATGAAGCCGCTGGTGGCGCCCACCGCCGTGGGGGTGAGCATGGCGCGCAGGTCACCTCCGCGCCTGCGGTTGGGCTGAGTCTCGCTGAGGTCCACGATGCGAGGCCGGTGGGTGGTCATGGCTGTTCTCCTCCAGGCACGTTGTGCGGTGGGACGGCAGCACGGGGAGGCCCCGCTGCCGGCGACGCATCAGGACTCGGCGGCCCGACGGTCGGTGATCAGGTTCATCTCGGCCTGCGCGAGGAACTGCGCGGCCTCCTGGTCGTTCGTCGGGATGCCGTTCGCACCGCCGTCGAGCAGTCGGCCGAGCATGGCCGCCTTGCGGAGACCGCCGATGCCGAGCGCCTGCGCGGGCTGTGCGCCGAGCGGGCCGCTCACCTCGAGGAGCCTCACCACGATGTCGTCGCGCTGGAAGATCGTGCTGCTCTCGATGGGGCTCGACGTGTCGTTCGCCGCTTCCTCGTCCTCGCCGGCCAGCAGCCGGGCCAGCGCCATGCCGCAGCCTTCCTTGGCCTGGTAGAGCAGCGAGTGCCGCTGGACGTCCTCGGGGGCGTGACGGCCGGCCGTCACATGGTGGACGGTCGGGAGCGCGGCCCTGGTGAAGAACATCCGGGCGGAGTCCGGGTCGCTGAGGTCGCGGTCCTGCTCCAGGTACGGGTTGATGGCCTCCTCGACGGCCCTGACCTCGGGCTGGCGGGAGACGTGGCGCAGAGCCGCCATGAGGTCGCCCTCGATCTCGACGGCTCGCACGACACGGTTTCCGTGCATGAAGAGCGAGGTACGGCGCAGCCGGGTGTTCTCGTCGACGCGGGACTGCGGGGAGTCGTAGTCGGCGAGGAGCTTGGCGACCATCTCCTCCGTGCCCGGCTTCACCGTGAAGGTGAGGGCGTGACGCACGATGCCGTCACCGAGCCGGGGGGCGGCCTGGAGGCTGCCCCTGGCGGGCTCGGGGGTGGTGCTCTCGAACCCGACCCCGGTCTCCCTCAGCACGCTGAAGCGGAGGGAGCGCGTGTCGCGTACGCAACTGTGCAGCGGCTGCACCATCGCCACGTGCTCCTCGCTGTTCACCCAGGCGAGGAAGGGCGGCGCGCTCTCCCACTCGCTGGTGATGAGCCACTGCGAGGGGTTCTCGATGGACTGACAGAGCTGGTCGCTGATGTGACCGGGGGTCGACGCGACCTGGTTGCGCATGTGCTCGTACGCCTCGAGGAACTGGTTCTGGGCGCCGTCGTGCAGGTCCAGCAGCAGTATGACCCGGAGCCTCGAACCGTCGAAGGCGGACTGAGATATCCGTTCCGAGAGGGTTGTCATCTTTCGCTCTCCTTCGAGACGGTGCGGCGGCCACGTCCCGTGACCTCTCGTCATCCGTCGGTTTCGGTGGAGGCGGCGCAGGTCCCTGACCGCCGGCGTGCGAAGTCCGCCCCCGCTTCGCGGGCATCACTCCCGCGACTGATCGTGGAACGCGGGTGGCGACGGCGCGAGATTTATGAACCGTTCAGGTGAGGCGCCGCCCGAAGCCCGGCCGAAGGCCTCCCGCGAGGGCATGGACACTGCATCCGTCCGCGTCCGAGCTGGAGCAACTGATGAACGAGAACGTCGACCTCCGCGTACCGGTCCTCATCGTGGGCGGCTCCCTGGTGGGCCTGTCCACCTCCCTCTTCCTGAGCCGGCTCGGCGTCCGCCACCTGCTGGTGGAGAAGCACGGCAGCACCTCGACCCACCCACGTGGGCGCGGGAACAACGTGCGCACGATGGAGGTGTTCAGGACCGCGGGGGCTGAGCAGCTGATCCGGGACGCCGCGTCCGTACTGGCGGACAATCATGGAATCCTCCAGGCCGGGTCGCTCACCGGCGACGACCAGGAGTGGCTGTTCAAGGAGATCGACCCGGGCGGCGGGATCGCCAGGTTCAGCCCGAGCGGCTGGTGCCTGTGCAGCCAGAACGACCTGGAACCCGTGCTGGTGTCCCATGCCCGGGCACAGGGCGGTGAACTGCGGTTCTCCACAGAGCTCCTGACCTTCGAGCAGGACGCGGACGGGGTTACCGCGGTGGTCAAGGACCGGGAGACCGGGGAGCACACCACGGTGCGCGCGGACTATCTCGTCGCGGCCGACGGGCCTCGCAGTCCGGTCCGGGAGCAGCTGGGCATCGGCCAGACGGGTCCGGGTGACCTCTTCCACAATGTGAGCGTCACGTTCCGCTCCCGGCGGCTCGCCTCCGTGGTGGGCGACCGGCGCTTCATCGTCTGCTACCTGACCGCCCCGGACGCGGACGGGGCGCTGCTGCCCGTGGACAACGAGGAGCAGTGGGTCTTCCACGCGCCGTGGCAGCCCGACCGGGGCGAGACGCTGGAGGACTTCACCGACGAGCGGTGCATCGACCACATCCGCAGGGCGGTCGGAGCGCCGGACCTGGACGTCGAGATCACGGGCAAGGCCCCGTGGCACGCGGCCGAGCGGGTCGCCGAGCGGTACGGCTCCGGCCGGGTCTTCCTGGCCGGTGACTCGGCGCACGAGATGTCCCCCACCGGGGCCTTCGGCTCCAACACCGGTATCCAGGACGCGCACAACCTGGCCTGGAAGCTGGCCGCCGTGATCGACGAGGCGGCGGGCCCGGGCCTGCTCCGGACGTACGAGGCGGAACGGCTGCCGGTGGCGAAGGCCACGAGCGCGCGTGCGTCGGCCCGTTCGGGAGAGCACAGCCACCCTGGTTACGCGGGTTCACCCGGCCCGACCGGCGGCCGCAAGGGCGGCATGCTCACGGTCGCGCTCGGCTACCGCTACGTGCGGGGCGCCGTCCTGGGTGTGGACCCGGGCCTCCCGGTGGTTCCCGATGGCATGGGCCTGACGGGTGAACCCGGCACCCGGGCGCCGCACATGTGGCTAGGCCTGGACGGCGAACGCGTGTCGACCCTCGACCTCTACGAGAAGTCGTTCGTGCTGCTGTGCGACGCCCGGTTTCCGGACTGGCGCGCGGCGGCGGAGCAGGTGGCCAAGCGCCTGTCGGTCCCGCTGGAAGCCTTCGGGATCGGCTCCGTCCCGGGCGCCGACCTGGAGGCCGGGAGCGGGGCCGACTGGGCCGCCTCCCACGGCACGTCCCCCGAGGGCGCTGTGCTGGTGCGCCCCGACGGATTCGTGGCCTGGCGTTCCGAGGGCGCCGCGGCCGACCCCGAGGCGACGCTGTACGAGGTCATGGTGACGCTGCTGCACCGCGGCTGACGGCGGCGGTACGGCTGACGGTGCCCGCGCGGCCCCGTCAGCCGACGCCGAACGCCCTGAGGGCGTCGAGGAACGCCTGTGGGTTGTCGGCGTGCACGAGGTGGCCGGCGTCGACGGAGACGAACCGCCCTTCTGGTATCTGCTCCGCCATCCAGGCCAGTTGCTCCTGGTCGACATGGCTGCGGGCGCCTCCGACGACCAGTGCGGGGGCGGTGATCTCGCCGAGGCGCTCCCGGGCGGCCGGGTCCGGGTCGTTCAGCTGGGCGTCGGTGGACGGGACGACCTGCCAGTCGAAGCCGAGCTCCCCCGCGGGCCGCTCGGACGGGGGCCTGGGCGGGTCGAGCGGGAGCAGGGTCGGGGCGTCCTCGATGACCAGGGCGCCGACCAGGGCCGGGTGCAGCTCGGCGAGCAGCAGGGCCGCCGCGCCGCCCATCGAGTGACCGATCACCGTGGCACCGGACAGGTTGCGGGCCTCCAGGAAGGCGTGCAGGTCGTCACGGAAGAACTCGAAGGAGTACCGGCCGGGCCAGTCGCTGAGACCGTGGCCCCGGAAGTCGAGTGCGTACACCCGGTGGCGGGCCGCGAGCTGTTCGGCCACGTCCGTCCAGTCGAGGCTGCTGCCGCTCCGCCCGTGGGCGAGGATGACGGGCGGGGCCGCCGGATCACCCCAGGTGCGGTAGGCGAGCCGGATACCGCCCGCCTGCACGCTACTGACGTCGGGGTCGAGGAAGGCGGCGACGGTGCGGACGAAGGCACCGGGGTCGTCCATCCACGGGAAGTGGGCGGCGCCGCGCTGGACGACGAACTCCGCGTGGGGGAAGAGCGCGGCGAGTTCCGCGGCGCGGTCGGGGCTGGGGCCTCCGTCGTACTCCCCCGCGAGGACGAGCACGGGCACCGGCAGCTCCCGCAGTGCGGCGACGGTGGATTCCGTGTCGAGGCCGTCCTCGGGGTAGTAGAGCGACCCGGCCGAAGTGTTGCGCTGGGCGGGTGACAGGGCGGCGTGGGCCCGGGCCTCGGCGTCCCAGCGCCCGTAGGTGAACGGCCGGATCCCCGCCCAGGCCTCGGGGGTTGCCCGTCCGGCCTGGATCTCGTCCAGAGCGGCTCTGGCCTCGGCGTACCAGGGCTCGTGGGCGCGCAGAGCAGCGGCGTCGCGCCGGTCCTGGTCGGTGGCGGGGAGGCCCAGGGTGCCCGTCCCGGGTGTGACCAGGGTGAGGGAGCGCAGTCGCCGGGGGTACTTCGCCGCGTAGAGCGCCGCGAGTTCGCCGGAGGCGGAGTGGCCCAGTACATCGGCCTGCTCCAGGCCGAGGTGCGCTCTGAGCGCCTCGACGTCGTCGACGAGCCGGTCGATCCGGTACGTCGCCGGGTCCTGCGGGACGGCGGAGTCCCCGGTGCCCCGCAGATCGAGGAGCACCAGCTGCCGCAGTGCGGACAGACCGCCGAGGTCACCGAAGTAGCGGGCCGCCCGCATCGGGCCGCCCGGCAGGCAGATCAGCGGTTCGCCCTCGCCCACCAGGTGGTAGGCGAGTTCGGTTCCGTCGTACGTACTGAAGATCGGCATGGCAGACATCCAAACAGGCACGGCGGACCGTCGCGGGCGCGTACGCCCACAGCGAATCAGGTGACGACGGGGTGTGCCAGGAGCCGGGCGGCCGCCCGACGGGCCTGGTGTGCGGGCTCCGGCGTTCCGGAGAGTGCCGCGGTGACGATCGCGCCTTCGGCGAGCAGTACGCAGGCCCAGGCGGAGTCCTGCGACTGTCCCGCCGCCACGACCAGGCCGGTGACGTAGGCGCGGAAAGCATCTTTGTGGAGGCGTGCGATGCCGGCCACGGAGGCGTCCGTGGCTCCGATCTCGCCGAAGCTGTTGGTGAAGGCACAGCCGCGGAAGCCGGGCTCGGAGAACCAGGAGTACAGCCAGTCGAAGACCGCCAGGACGCGTTCCCGCGGCGGCCCCGGCCGGCTGTCCACGTACGCGGCGAGCTGTGCGCGCCACCGGGTGTCCCGGGCTTCGAGGCAGGCACGGACCAGTACGGACTTGGAGGGGAACAGCGCATACATGCGCTTGAGCGGCACACCGGACGCGGAGCGGATCTCGTCCATGCCGACCGCCTGGATGCCGCGTGCGTAGAACAGATCCTCGGCTGCTTCCAGCGCCGCGGACCGGGCTCGTTCGAGATCCAACGGGACTCCCCCCTTGCCGCCTTGCGTGAGAACAGGCGTTCTCCTACTGTACGACACCCAGATGAGAACGCGCGTTCTCACTCTCCCGGAGGAGCCACAATGAACACACAACCGCTCGTGCCGCCGTTCACCCAGGAGTCCGCGCTCGCGAAGGTCCGCCGCGCCGAGGACGGCTGGAACACCCGGGACCCGGAGAAGGTCGCGCTCGCCTACACGCCGGACTCCCGATGGCGCAATCGCAGCGAGTGGGTGACGGGACGCCAGGAGATCATCCGTTTTGTGGCACGCAAGTGGGCCCGGGAGCTCGACTACCGTCTCGTCAAGGAGCTGTGGGCGCACGAGGGCAGCCGGATCGCCGTGCGCTTCGCCTACGAGTGGCACGACGACGCCGGCCGCTGGTACCGGTCCTTCGGCAACGAGAACTGGGAGTTCGACGACAGCGGACTCATGCGGGCCCGCCACGCGTCGATCAACGACGCCCCGATCGAGGAGTCGGAGCGCCGGTTGCGCTGGGCGCCCGGACGACGGCCCGACGACCACCCCGGGCTGACCGACCTGGGCTTCTGACCTGGAGTTGTCCAGGACTTGTCCACAGGCCCGGCACCCCCCTTGCCAGAACCCCTCACCTCCTGAATTACTGCTCCCAGGAGGCGAACGAATGGTCGGTCGCCGGTCGGCGAGGGGATGATCCGTATGACCGTGCTGCTTGACGCCGGTGAGCGGCTCGGCCGCGACGAGCTCGAAGCCCTTCAGCTGGAGAGGCTGCGCGCCACGCTGCGGCACGCCTATGAGAACGTCGGCTTCTACCGCGAGGCCTTCGACAAGGCGGGGCTGCTGCCCGAGGACTGCCGTTCGCTCGCCGATCTCTCCCGTTTCCCGTTCACCGTCAAGGCCGATCTGCGCGACAACTACCCGTTCGGGATGTTCGCCGTGCCCGAGGACCGGGTGCGGCGGCTCCACGCCTCCAGCGGCACGACCGGCCGGCCCACGGTGGCCGGGTACACCGAGCGCGACCTGGACACCTGGGCGGACGTGGTCGCCCGGTCGATCAGGGCGGCGGGCGGGCGGCCGGGCCACAAGGCCCATGTGGCCTATGGATACGGCCTGTTCACGGGCGGCCTGGGAGCGCACTACGGGGCGGAGCGCCTCGGCTGCACCGTCATTCCGGCGTCCGGGGGCATGACAGCGCGCCAGGTGCGGCTGATCCAGGACTTCAGGCCCGAGATCATCATGATCACGCCCTCGTACATGCTGACTCTCCTGGACGAGTTCGAGCGTCAGGGGGTCGATCCCCGGTCGACGTCACTGAAGGTGGGGATCTTCGGCGCCGAGCCCTGGACCGAGCGGATGCGCGGCGAGATCGAGGAGCGTTTCGCCATCGACGCCGTCGACATCTACGGGCTGTCGGAGGTGATGGGCCCGGGGGTGGCCCAGGAGTGTGTGGAGACCAAGGACGGGCTCCACATATGGGAGGACCACTTCTATCCCGAGGTCGTCGATCCGCTCACCGGCCAGGCGCTGCCCGACGGCGAGGAGGGCGAGCTGGTGCTCACCTCGCTCACCAAGGAGGCGATGCCGGTGATCCGCTACCGGACCCGCGATCTGACCCGGCTGCTGCCGGGCACGGCGCGGGTCTTCCGCAGGATGGAGAAGGTCACCGGCCGCAGTGACGACATGGTGATCCTGCGCGGGGTGAATCTCTTCCCCACCCAGGTCGAGGAGATCGTGCTGCGGACCCCGGGGGTCGCCCCGCACTTCCAGCTGCGGCTGACCCGGCAGGGGCGGATGGACGCGCTGACCGTACGGGCCGAGGCGCGGTCCGGTGCCTCGACGGCCGAGCGTGAGGCGGCCGCCCTTGCCATCGTGGCGGCGGTGAAGGACGAGGTCGGTGTGAGCGTCGGAGCGGAGATCGTCGATCCGGAGACCCTTGAGCGGTCGGTCGGCAAGATCAAGCGGATCGTCGATCTGAGGGAGGCAGGCTGAGCGGACCCCGGTGACCCGCGGGAGCGCCCCTCAGGTTGCGGAGAACCGGTCGCGCAGCTCCCGCTTGAGGATCTTGCCACTGGCGTTGCGTGGGAGTTCCTTGACGAACAGGACGCTCTTCGGCGCCTTGAAGTGGGCGAGCTTCTCGCGGGCGTGCTCGATGAGTTCGGATTCGGAGGCCTCGCCCCGGAGCACGACGATCGCGGTGACCGCCTCGATCCAGCGTGCGTCGGGCAGTCCCACCACGGCCGCCTCGGCCACCGCGGGATGGGTGTAGAGGGCGTCCTCCACCTGCCGGGAGGCGACGAGCACGCCTCCCGAGTTGATGACGTCCTTCACCCGGTCGACGACCGTGAAGTAGCCCTCCGGGTCGCGTACGGCGAGGTCGCCCGAGTGGAACCAGCCGTCGCGGAAGGCTTCCGCGGTCTCCTCCGGCTTGTCCCAGTAGCCCTGGCACAGCTGAGGCGAGCGGTAGACCACTTCGCCCGCGGTGCCGTCGGGCACCTCCTTGCCGTCCCCGTCGACCACCTTCGCCTCGACGAAGAGCACGGGCCGCCCGCAGGAGTCCATCCGCCCTTCGTGCTCGTCGGGGCCGAGGACGGTGGCCAGCGGGCCGATCTCGCTCTGCCCGAAACAGTTGTAGAACGCCAGCTCGGGCAGCCGTTCACGCAGACGTTCCAGGACCGGCACGGGCATGATCGACGCACCGTAGTACGCCTTGCGCAGAGCTCCGAGCTCACGGGTGACGAACTCCGGGTGGTTGGCGAGTCCGATCCAGACGGTCGGCGGCGCGAAAACGCTGTCCACCTGCCCCGCTTCGACCAGATCGAAGATCCGGCCGGGGTCCGGGGAGTCGAGGATGGTGTTCTCGGCGCCCACCGCGAGGTACGGGAGCAGGAACACATGCATCTGCGCGGAGTGGTAGAGGGGCAGCGAGTGCACCGGCCGGTCGGTGGCCCGCAGGTCGAGGGCGGTGACAGCACTGACGTACTCGTGGACCAGCGCGCCGTGGGTCAACATCGCGCCCTTGGGCCGGGCGGTCGTGCCTGAGGTGTAGAGCAGCTGGACCAGGTCGTCGGCGCCGGGCTCGCGTGCGGGTGCAAAGGGGCGCGGGGTGTCCAGCTCACCGAGGAGGGAGCCCGGCGCGTCACGCAGCGGCCGTACGTCGTGGCCCGCCGGGATGCGCGGGGCGAGCCCCGGGTCGGTGAGGACGAGTGCGCTGCCGGACTGACGGAGGATGTAGGCCAGGTCCTCGCCGGTGAGATTCTGGTTGACCGGCACATGGACCAGTCCGGCCCTGGCGCAGGCCAGATAGGCGATCAGGTACACGTCCGAGTTGTGGGCGTAGGTCGCCACCCGGTCGCCTGGGCGCAGCCCGTGCGCACCGGTCAGCACCGCGGCCGCCGTGCTGACCGCCTCGTCCATGGCTGCGTAGGTCCAGGACCGCCCGGCATACCGTACGGCGGTACGGCCGGGGGTGCGCCGTGCGCTGCGCGTCAGGACGCCGTCCACTGTGCTGCTGCGTACACCTGTCATGGCGTGATCCTGGGTGGCGGGCCGCCGAGGGTCAAGGGTCCGGAAGGCCTGTGTCGTAGCCTCTGGTCCGGCGGGAAGTTTCAGCACGGCGCACATCGGAGGGGTCCTGATGACCGGACAGGTGCCGGGGCGGGGCGGACCGACACTGACGCACGGCTCGGCCGCGCGTGCCGGGCTGCTGCCGGACCAGCTCCGTCTGCTGGTCGCCGACGCGGAGAGGTACCTCACCCCCTCCCCCGCCCACCCCTGGTACGCGGGTGCGGTCCTGCTCGCGGGCCGGGGCGGCACGGTGGCCCTGCACCGGCCGATCGGCCGGGCGGTGCGCTACGCGGCGTACGACGAGGAGACCGGCACCGGGGTGGAGTTTCCGCCTGACCGGCAGATCGCGATGGCCGAGGACACGGTCTTCGACCTGGCCTCGGTGTCCAAGCTGTTCACCTCGGTCCTCGCCGTGCAGCAGATCGAGCGGGGAGCGCTGGGGCTCGGGGATCCGGTCGCGTCCTGGCTGACCGAATTCACCGGCGCCGGCAAACAGGACATCACGGTCCGTCAGCTGCTGACGCACACCTCGGGCCTCCAGGCCTGGATCCCGCTCTACGAGGAGCCGACCCGCGAGGGAAAGCTGCGCATGATCCGGGACGAGGTTCCGGTCTCGGCCCCCGGTACGGCGTATCTCTACTCCGATCTCAACCTGATCGCGCTGCAACTGATCCTGGAGAGGATCACCGGCAGCACTCAGGACACCCTGCTCCGCGAGGAGATCACCGGCCCGCTCGGGATGCACCGCACCCGGTACAACCCCCCTGCCTCCTGGCGGCCGAAGATCGCGGCCACCGAGGACGCCCGGCCGCCCTGGTCGGGGCTGGAGCGCGGGCTGGTCTGGGGCGTGGTCCATGACGAGAACGCGTACAGCCTGGGCGGGGT
The DNA here is from genome assembly GCF_040650935.1 of Streptomyces sp. NPDC048565. Taxonomy (NCBI): domain Bacteria; kingdom Bacillati; phylum Actinomycetota; class Actinomycetes; order Kitasatosporales; family Streptomycetaceae; genus Streptomyces; species Streptomyces sp. NPDC048565. The sequence goes on along the minus strand of NZ_JBEZIH010000019.1, from coordinate 12,953 downwards.
CGCCGGCCACGCGGGTGTCTTCTCCTGCGCCTGGGATCTGGCCGTGCTGGCCCGCACCCTGCTCAACGGGGGAAGCTACGGCGCGTCCCGCATCCTGTCCGAGGAGTCCGTGGAGCTGCTGTTCACGGACTTCAACACCGCCTTTCCCGGGAACGCCCACGGCCTCGGCTTCGAGCTCTGCCAGCCGTGGTACATGGGCGCGATGGCCGGGCCGCGCACAGCGGGCCACACGGGGTTCACCGGCACCAGCCTGGTCCTCGATCCGGTGACGGACTCCTTCCTGATCGTTCTGGGCAACTCCGTCCATCCGGTGCGTACCTGGCGTTCCGGCAGTGCTCCGCGGGTGGCTGCGGCCGACCGGATGGCGCGCGCGGTGCCCCGCACCCGAAGCTGAGCGGGGCACCCCACCCACCCTTCGAAACTTTCGACACACGGCATGCATATATTTCGTCATGCCCCAGCTCAATTACCACGACCCCGGCGAGACGCCACCGAAGGGAAGTCACACAGTCGGCATATACGCAGGTCGAACGGCCAACACTGCCGACAGCAGCGCCAGTTGGCTCGGAAACATTTCGGAAATGCAGCGTTGACGCGACTTCCCATGCAGCGCATACTCTCCCTCGCTCCCCCTTGTTCCCGCACCTCGAACGGTCCGAACCCCCCATGCCGGGCGTCCAGTTCGGTCACCCGGCAACCGGAAGAAGAGGCTGGAAACGTGATGGCCCAGATCCCCCCGAGCGGCGTCCCCGCCCGCCCGCACCGGCCGGCCCGCGGCAGACGAGCGCTCTCCCTCGTCACGGCGGGCGTCCTCGCCGCTGCCGGAGTCGTGGCGCTCGCAGGCAGCGCCCAGGCCGCCGGTGAGCTCGGCGACGCCGCGGCCGCGAGCGGCCGCTACTTCGGCACGGCGGTGGCCGCCAGCCACCTCGGCGAGGCGGACTACGCGTCGACGCTGGACGCCCAGTTCGGCTCAGTCACGCCCGAGAACGAGATGAAGTGGGACGCCGTCGAGAGCTCCCGCGATTCGTTCAACTTCTCGGCGGCCGACCAGATCGTCAGCCACGCGCAGGGCCAGGGGATGAAGGTCAGGGGCCACACCCTGGTGTGGCACTCGCAGCTTCCCGGCTGGGTGAGCGGTCTGGGCGCCGACGACCTCCGCTCCGCCATGAACAACCACATCACCCAGGTGATGACGCACTTCAAGGGCGAGATCGACTCCTGGGACGTGGTGAACGAGGCGTACGAGGACGGCAACACCGGGGCCCGGCGCAGTTCGCCGTTCCAGGACACCCTCGGGGACGGGTTCATCGAGGAGGCGTTCCGCACCGCCCGTACGGTCGATGCCGATGCCAAGCTCTGCTACAACGACTACAACACCGACGGTCAGAACGCGAAGAGCGACGCCGTGTACGACATGGTGAAGGACTTCAAGGAGCGCGGCGTCCCGATCGACTGTGTCGGCTTCCAGTCGCACTTCAACAGCAACTCCCCCGTGCCCTCGGATTACCAGGCCAACCTGCAGCGCTTCGCCGACCTCGGCGTCGATGTGCAGATCACCGAGCTGGACATCGAAGGCTCCGGATCCGCTCAGGCACAGAGCTACACCCAGGTCGTGGAGGCCTGCCTGGCCGTCACGCGGTGCACGGGCCTCACGGTCTGGGGTGTCACCGACAAGTACTCGTGGCGCAGCAGCGGAACCCCGCTGCTCTTCGACGGCGACTACAACAAGAAGCCGGCCTACGACGCCGTGCTCGCCGCACTCGGCGGTTCCGACCGCGGCGGCGACGCCGGTGCCTGCACGGCGACGTACACCCGGACCTCGACGTGGAGCGACGGATACAACGGCGAGGTGACGGTCAAGCCCGCCGGGAACGGCACCCTGGCGGCCGGGGCCTCGACGACCTTCGGCTTCACCGTCGCGACGAACGGCAGCACATCGGCCCCGGTCGTCGGCGCCTGCACCAGCTCCTGACCGATCCGCACCCCCTCCCGGCCGGCCGGGAGGGCCTCCGGCCCGCACGGGGCGCGAGGTGGCCCGCAACCGCCTCCGTCCCGTCCGGCCGGACGGGACGGAGGTGACGAGCCCGCACTCGCCGCCCCGTTCCCCGAGGCGCTCCGCCCGCCGCGTCCACCGCACCGGACAGGGCCGGGCGGAGCGCTGTCGGCGCCGCGCCGGTCAGCGGCCCAGCGCAGCCATGGCGGCGTTGTGGCCCGGCACCCCGCTGACCCCGCCGCCGCGCACCGCGCCCGCCCCGCACAGCAGGACATTGGCATGGGCGGTCTCGACGCCCCAACGGCCCGTGCCCCGCGTGGCGTACGGAAAGGCGAGGTCCCGGTGGAAGATGTGGCCGGCCGGGAGCCTCAGGTCCCGCTCCAGGTCCAGGGGTGTCTTCGCCTCGATGCACGGCCTGCCGTCGGAGTCGAGGGCCAGGCAGTCGGCGACCGGCTCCTCCAGATGGGCGTCGAGTTCCGCGAGGGTGGCCGCGAGCAGCGCGGTACGCGTCGCGTCGTTGTCGGCCGTGAACAGCCGGGCGGGGGTGTGCAGGCCGAACAGCGTGAGGGTCTGGTAGCCACGGGCCTGGAGCCCGGGGCCGAGGATCGAGGGGTCGGTCAGCGAGTGGCAGTAGATCTCGGACGGCGGGGCACCGGGCAGGCGTCCGGCCGCCGCCTCGCGGTGCGCGGTCGCCAGTTGCTCGTATCCCTCGGCGATGTGGAAGGTGCCGGCGAACGCCCGGCGCGGATCGACGGAGTGGTCACGCAGCCTCGGCAGCCTGGTGAGCAGCATGTTCACCTTCAGCTGGGCTCCCTCGGCCGGAGCGGGCGGCTCGTCACCGAGGAGCGTGGCGAGCGCCTGGGGCGAGGCGTTGACCAGGACACGGCGCGCGCCGACGACGTGTTCCCCGTCGGGTGAGCGGACAGTCACATCGGCGCGGGTGCCGTCGGTGTCGATACGGGTCGCCTCGTGCAGTACGCGGATCTCGGCGCCCGCCGCGCGCGCCGCGCCGGCCAAGGCGTCGGTGAGCGCGCCCATGCCGCCGACCGGGACGTCCCAGTCCCCCGTGGAGTTGCCGATCACGTGGTAGAGGAAGCAGCGGTTCTGGAGCAGGGACGGGTCGTGGGCGTCGGCGAAGGTGCCGATCAGCGCGTCGGTGAGGACGATCCCGCGTACGAGGTCGTCCGCGAAGTTCTCCTCGACGGCGACGCCGATCGGCTCTTCGAACAGCATGCGCCAGGCCTCGGCGTCGTCCACGCGCGCCCGCAGGTCATCGCGGCTCGGCAGGGGTTCGGTGAGCGTCGGGAAGACCCGCTCGGCGATCCTGCCCGTCATCCCGTAGAAGCGCTGCCAGGCCTCGTACTCGCGTCCGTCGCCGGTGAGTGCGGCGAACGACTCCCGGGTGCCGTCACCGCCGACGAGCAGCCCGGTGGGCCGGCCGCCGCGCACCACCGGAGTGTACGAGGAGACGGTGCGCCTGCGTACGGCGAAGTCGAGACCGAGCTCGCGAACGATCTTCCGCGGGAGGAGCGAGACGAGGTAGGAGTAGCGCGAGAGCCGGGCGTCGACCCCGGCGAAGGGGCGCGTCGACACGGCGGCTCCCCCGGTGCCGGCGAGGCGTTCCAGGACCAGCACCGACTGCCCTGCGCGCGCGAGGTAGGCGGCGGCGACCAGGCCGTTGTGCCCACCGCCGACGATCACCGCGTCGTAGGCGGCGCGCGCGGGGGTGCCGGGTGGGGTTGTCTCGTCTGCGGCCATGCCCCTTCGTAACACGGGGTGATCGTCTCTGGACAGGGTGGCGGCCCGGGGTGGGCGTCGAAAACGAGTGGGGCCAGGGCGGCCGCTGTGGCAAGGTACTGCCCCGCACCGCATCGTCACGCGCCCGGCACAGGAGAATCCGTCCGATGAGCACACCCGCCCGTCTGGTCCCGTTGCTGGAGCAGTTCGACCAGGCACGCGAACGGCTCACCCACCGGCTCAGTGGCCCGCATGTGGACAGCGGCAACGGCACGGACGTGGAGGTTCCCGTGCTGACCGACGAGGAGTATCTGTGGGAGCCGGTGCCGGACTGCTGGTCGGTCCGCCTCCGGAGCGCCGGGCCCGGGCGGAGCGCGGCCTTTCTGACGGGTGCCGGCACATGGGGACGCGACACGGCGCCGTTCCCTCATCCCTCGCCGCCGCCCTTCACCACCCTCGCGTGGCGACTGAGTCATCTCAGCGAACTCCTTGCGCTGCGCGCCGATCACACGGCGGGGAGCCACGGCCTCACCCGGGACGACTACCGCGTGGTGGGGGACGCTGCGGGGGCCGTCGCGGACTTCGACGCCTCGGCGGCCGTCTGGCGTTCGGCGCTGCTCGGCGCCGACGACGCGGCGCTCGACACGGTCGGGTACAGCTCGTATCCCTATGGCAGCGACCCGGAGAACCCCTTCCTGGAGACCGTGTGGTGGGTCAACCAGGAGCTGCTGCACCACGGGGCGGAGATCGCGCTGCTGCGCGACCTCTACCGCGTACGGGCCGACCTGGCCTGAGGGTCAGTGCGGCGGCGCCCCGTGCTGCCTGCGCAGGTCGGCGACCCGCCGGTAGAGGTCGGCGGCCTCAGGACCGCGGCCGAGCTGCTCCAGACAGTGCGCCTCGTCGTTGCGGCTCGCGAGGGCGTCGGGGTGGTCGGCGCCCAGCACCCGTTCGCGGATCTCGGCGACCCTGCGGTAGTCGGTGAGCGCCTCGGCCCAGCGGCCGAGCCAGCCGAGCCCGACGGCCACCTCGCGGCGGCTGACGAGCGTGTCGGCGTGGTCGGGGCCCAGGGTGCGTTCCCGGATCGCGCAGACCTCGCGTGACTCATCGAGCGCCTCCTCCCAGCGCGCCATCCGTCCCAGGTTGACACCGAGGCCGTGCCGGGCGCGCAGCGTCTCGGGGTCGGCGGGACCGCCGGCCCGGGTGCGGTCGTCGACCAGGGCTCGGTAGAGCTCCAGGGCCTCGGCGCTGCGGCCGAGTCTGCCGAGGCTGATGCCCACCTCGTAGCGTGCGGACAGTGTGTCGGGGTGATCGGTGCCGAGGGTGACGGCGCGGCCGTCGGCCACCTCGCGGTAGGTCGCAAGGGCCTCGGTCCAGCGGTCGAGACGGCCCAGTGTGTACGCCACTTCGTAGAGCGTGACCAGGGTGTCCGGGTGCGTGGCGCCGAGCAGCCGGCCGCGGGCGTCGGCCACCTCGCGGGCCATGCGGTACGAGGCGTCGAGGCGGCCCAGCCTGCTGAGGTTGAAGGCGAGGTTGTGGCGGCAGCGCAGGCTGTCGGGGTGCTCAGGCCCCATGGAGCGCTCCCGCGAGGCGAGGACCGCCGCGTAGATCTGGTGGGCCTCGAAGTGACGGCCGAGCTGGCCGAGTACGTACGCGGTCTCCTGCCGTGCCGCGAGGGTTTCCGGGTGGTCGGGGCCCAGGGTGCGTTCCCGGCCGTCGGCGACCCCGCCGAATTCCCGCAGCGCGTCCTCGGCCCGCCCGGTGCGGCTGAGGGTGAAGCCGATCTCGTACCTGCTGGCGAGGGTGTCGGGGTGGTCGGGCCCCAGGGCCTTTTCGCGTTCGGAGGCGATCATGCGGTGGACGTCGCCCGCCTCCTCCCAGTGCCCCAGGCGCCCCAGGTTGAGCCCGGCGCTGTGCCGGCCGGCCAGGGTGGCGAGCAGTTCGGGCGACGGGGTGGGGCGGACGGCTCCCGCGGGCGGCAGCGCGCCGGCGGGGACGAGCCCTGAGCCGGTGGTCCAGGCTCCTGTCAGCGCGGCGTCGTGGTCGGCGGCGGAGGTCTCCGGGGGCGTCGCGGCGATCGCCTTGTGCCCGGTGGTCATGTCGCGCGTCCAGGAAGGCAGCCGGGGGGCGGAGCCACCGGGGTGCTGGACCAGGACGGGCGGGGCGAGCGGGACCCCTATGGTCCCGGGCTGCTCGCCGGTGCGCCCGAGCGAGATGCGCTGCCGCAGGTCACGTGCGTCGGCCGGCCGCTCGGCCGGTGTCTTGGCCAGCAGGTCCAGGACGACCCTGTCGAGGAACCCGGGGAGTTCGGCGCGATGGTTGCGTGGTGGCTCGGGAGCGGTGTCGCGGTGTCCGACGAGCACGGCCCAGGAGTCGTCCATGTCGAACGGCGGTACTCCCGTGGCGATTTCGTACAGCACACAGCCCAGGGAGTAGAGGTCGCTGCGGTGGTCGACCTCACCGCCGCTGATCTGCTCGGGCGACATGTAGTGCGGGGTTCCCATGGCCACGCCGGTGCCGGTGAGCCGGGAGGTGAGGCCGATCTCGCGGCCGAGCCTGGCTATGCCGAAGTCACAGATCTTCACGGCTCCGTCGTCGAGCCGCATGATGTTCGCCGGCTTGAGGTCGCGGTGCACGATGCCCTGCCGGTGGGTGTAGCCGAGGGCGTCGGCGACCTGCTCCGCGATGTCGACGACATCGGCCACGGGCAGCGGACGCTGCTTGTTCTCCTCCAGGAGCTGGCTGAGGTTGCGTCCCTCCAGGAGCTCCATGACGAGGTAGAGGACGCCGTCCGACTCGCCGAAGTCATGGACGACGGTGACGCCGCGGTGCTGGAGCCCGGCGGCCACCCGCGCCTCCCGGCGGAAGCGCTCGCGGAGTATGCGGGTGAAGGCCGGGTCGTGCTGCGGCCCCATCGGTTTCAGGCACTTGACGGCGACCTGCCGGCCCAGCGATTCGTCGCGCGCACGCCACACCTCGCCCATGCCTCCGCGCCCGATCAGATCGAGCAGCCGGTACCGGCTCTGGATCAGCCTGGTGTCCGCCATCGCCTGTTGTCGCCCCCGTTTGTTTCGCTGCCACTACCGCTGCGCCCTCCCGGCCCGTCCAGTATGGCTGCCTGTCTGCGGAGTTTGTACGGGGTGGGTCGGCTCCCGGGCCCGAGTCGTGCCATCGCCTTCACAATGTGCCCGGGCGGCAGGCGCCTGCGCAGGCGGGCGGGCACCGCGCGCAGGGCGGTTCCCGTGATGCGCAGGCGGCGGTCGACCCTTGCCTGAGGCGGTGCCGCTCTGCCGTACAGCGCGTGGGCGTAGGCCGGCAGGGAGTCGTAGGCGAGTGCGGCCACGCGCCGCCAGAACAGGGCGCGGGCAGGCGTCAGGAGGGCGGGGACCGGCGGTTCACGCAGGAAGTCGTCGACGTCCGCGGCCTCCGGGCCTGCGGCGAGCAGCGGCCGGACCTGCTCGAAGTAGGCGGCGAGGGCCGCCGTCGTGCCCGGGACGTCCGACGGGTCGAGGCCGACGAGACGGGCGGACTCCCGCTGCTCGTCGACGTAGCGGTCGGCCTGGGCATCGGTGATCGGGTAGCCGGAACGGCGTTCGACCTGGAGGTAGGAGTCGACCTCGGCGCAGTGCACCCAGAGCAGCAGCGCGGGTTCGTCGATGCCGTAGACCTCGCCGGTCTCCGGGTCGGTGGCCCGCAGGAGCCGGTGGATCCTGCGGACACGCGCCCCGTACTCCTCGGCGGCCTGCGTGGTGCCGTAGGTGAGCGTGCCGACGAAGCCGGCCGTGCGCATGAGACGGCCCCAGGCGTCCTTGCGGAAGTCGGAGTTCTGCGTGACGCCGCGCACGGCCCTGGGGTGGAGCGCCTGGAGATAGAGGGCTCGTACGCCGGCCACCCACATCATGGGGTCCCCGTGCATCTGCCAGGTGACGGAGCCCGGTCCGAACAGTCCCGGGTCTGGATCGTCCATCGGCTCGTGCCTTCCTCGTAGGATGACCGCGCCGGGCACCGGCCCGGCGGTCAGCGCTTGACGGCCCGCAGGACCGCGAACTTCGGGTCACCCGCGACGGTGACGCAGTTGCCGAAGATCCGGCGTAGCTGGGTGTGGTAGGCGAGATGCCGGTTGCCGACGACCCAGAGTTCCCCGCCCTGGCGCAGGGCGGAACGCGCTCCGTGGAACATGTTCCGGGCCGTGGCGTCGGTGACCGCCTGATGCGAGTGGAACGGCGGGTTGCACAGGACGAGGTCCACGCTCGACGGGGGCATGTCCGCCGTCCCGTCGCCGACCACGAAGTCGGCCTCGGCGTCGGCGGGGGCGTTGTCGTGGAAGGTCGCTTCGGCGGAGGCCACCGCCTGGTACGACTCGTCGACGAAGGTGACCGTGGCCTCGGGGTTGGCGAGGGCCGCGGAGGTACCCACGACGCCGTTTCCGCAGCCCAGGTCGACGACGCGTTCGGGCCCGCCGCGCTGCGGGAGGTGCTTGAGGAAGAAGCGGGTGCCGATGTCCAGGCGCTCGGCACAGAAGATCCCGGCGTGATTGGTGACCGTACGGCCGGAGACCGCGCCCACGTCGTCGGGGAGTTCGTAGCGGTGGGGCCAGGGGCTGGGGGTCCTGGGCAGGGCCGGGTCCGGGGTGCAGAAGATGAGCCGCGCCTTCTTCACGGCGAGGGACGTGCGGGTGGGCCCGATGATCCGCTCGAACAGCTTGAGCGTGGAGGTGTGGATCTCCTTCACCATGCCGGTACCGATGACGACGGTCCCCGCGTGCACGGCCGGGGCGAGCCTGTGGAGCTGGTCCTCCAGGAGCGCGAGGCTCTTGGGGACCCGTACGAGCAGCAGGTCGACGCGGTCCGGCGGGGTGTCGCGCACCGAGAGCACGCGCACCGAATCCGGGGCTGCGCCGTTGCGTGCCAGGTTCGCCTCGGTGGCCCGCCGCGCGAGATACGAATCGGTGATCTGCACGGGCCGGTGTGCGGCCAGCACGGTGGCCAGGGCGCCCCAGCGGTCGCCCACCACGGCCACGGTGCCGGCCGGGTGGACGGGTTCGCTCCCGTCCGCCCCCTCCAGCCGCCGCAGCAGGTACTCGTCGGCGGCATCCCACGCACGGAACGGGTCGCGCGGGTTCTCGGGAAAGCGGGCGAGATCGTATTCGCCCTGTGACGTCGTCAAACGGTTCATATGGCGTTCAGGCTAACCGAGGGGCGGGAAGTGCTCCGCACGCTCCCCGTCCCAGGGGGCCCCGCAGGTCCTACGGGAGCCGCTTGTCCATCGCGGAGCGGCCTTCCTCGGACAGCCTGCGCCGGGCCCACTCCAGGCTCTCCGGGGTCAGATCCCGCCCGGAGGCGAGCACCAGGTCCTCCGCGGTGGGCTGATCACCGCCTCCCGCGTGCAGCAGGCGGTCAGGGGTCACCCCTCGTACTTCGGGCACGGATCCGGGTTCGGACTCTTCGCTCATACCGCCTCCTCGTCCTTTCCGTAATTCTCGCCCTCGTGCGACCTCGGCGCATCCGATGCCAGGACGGTCCTGGAAGCGGCCACGGAACCGGTCACGAAAAGCCGTCACTTGACCTGCACATGATGACTACGCAACGTTCACACGGCGGGCACCGTGCGTGTGGAAGGCTCCCGACCGAGCAGTCAACGTCCGGCCGACACGCCGCCGTTCCACAGCCCCGGAGAGGACACCCCACATGTCCAGCCGTCGCCGTTTCTACGCGCGTCCACTACTCGCGACAGCCGCCTCTGTCGTCGTTCTCACGGGCGTCGCGGCCGCCGCGCCCGCCGCCACACCCGCAGTCGCGTCCGCATCCGCGTCCGCCGAGCGGTCGTCCCAGGCCGTCGCACTCGACGACACCTACTACCAGGACGCCCTGGGCAAGACGGGCACCGCACTCAAGAGCTCGCTGCACTCGATCATCAGCGAGCAGACCACGCTCTCCTACAGCCAGGTCTGGGACGCGCTCAAGGAGACCGACGAGGATCCGGCCAACTCCTCCAACGTGATCCTTCTCTACACCGGCCGCTCCCAGGCCAAGAGCGAGAACGGGGGCGACACCGGCGACTGGAACCGGGAGCACGTCTGGGCCAAGTCCCATGGCGACTTCGGCACCTCGACCGGGCCCGGCACCGACATCCACCATCTGCGTCCCGAGGACGTCCAGGTCAACTCCGTCCGCGGCAACAAGGACTTCGACAACGGCGGCAGCGCCGTATCGGGGGCGCCGGGCAACTACACCGACAGCGACTCCTTCGAGCCGCGCGACGCGGTCAAGGGCGATGTCGCCCGGATGATCCTCTACATGGCGGTGCGCTACGAGGGCGACGACGCCTTCGCCGACCTGGAGCCGAACGACAGCGTGAGCAACGGCTCGGCCCCGAACATCGGGCGGCTCTCCGTGCTGAAGGAGTGGAGCCAGGAGGACCCGCCGGACAGCTTCGAGCAGAACCGGAACGAGGTCATATTCGACCAGTTCCAGCACAACAGGAACCCGTTCGTCGACCACCCCGAGTGGGTCGACGAGATCTGGTGACCGGCCGTCCGGTGACGGGCCGGTAGCGGTTCAGCCCGGCCCGGCCAGGGCCCGCACGCAGTGCTCGGCCGCCTCCTCGCGGGAGTCGAAGCGCGGCAGGTCCTGGCCGGTCCGCTCCCTGACCAGGTCCGGCGGGCCCAACCGGTCGCCCGGATCGACGACGGCCGCGCTCCGGCCTTCCCGGGCGAGCCGGGACAGGCCCGCGTGCAGCAGTTCGAGGGCGAGGGAGTCGGCGCCGGTCACCTCGCGCAGATCGAGCACCACCGAACCGGCCTGCCCCGGTCCCGACTCGTCCAGCGCGTACAGCACACGCTCGGCAGCGGTGAAGTCCAGCGCCCCCTGCGCCGCGACGACACCCACGCGCTCACGCAGCGCACGCTCACGCGGGCCGGACGGCGCCGAGGGCAGCACATCGGCGGTGGTGACCAACGTGACGGTGGAGCCGGGCAGCGCCGGGTTCCTCATGAGGTGCAGCCCGAGGCGTTCCGAGAGCGCGCCGAGTGCGGCGTGGCCGCGTACCGACGCGCCGGCCGCGTCCAGCCGCGGGCTGTAGGCGGCCAGGCCGAAGCGGGCAGGTCCGGCCGCGATCAGCCCGCCGGACACACCGCTCTTGGCGGGCAGCCCGACCCTCAGCAGCCAGTCGCCCGACGCGTCGTACATACCGCAGGTCGCCATGACCGCCAGGACCTGCGCCGCGACCTCGGGTGAGACCACCCGCTCCCCGGTGACCGGGTTGAGCCCGCCGTGCGCCAGGGTCGCGGCCATCACGGCGAGGTCGGTGGCATCGACCAGCACCGCACACTGCCGGAAGTAGGTGTCCACCGCGGCCACCGGATCGACGGGCAGGGTGCCCGTGCTGCGGATCAGATAGGCGAGGGCCCGGTTGCGGTCCCCGGTCGCGGCCTCCGACCCGTACACGTCCTCGTCGACGTCCAGCCTCCGTCCGGCGAACCGGCTCAGGCAGGTCAGGATGCGTTGGAATGCGGGGGCCTCGCGACTGTCGGGGACCAGGGCGGTGGTGACGATGGCGCCGGCGTTGACCATCGCGTTGGCCGGCCGTCCCGTGCCGGGCTCCAGACTGATGGCGTTGAACGCCTCACCGCTCGGTTCGGCGCCCACCCAGCGGCCCACCTCGTCGAGTCCCAGCACGCCGAGCGCGAGGGCGTAGACGAAGGGTTTGGACACCGACTGCAGGGTGAAGGGGACATCCGCCGCGCCCGCGCTGTAGGAGTGCCCGTCCATGCTGACGAGTGCGATCCCGAAGTCTTCGGGATCGGACCTGGTCAACTCCGGGATGTAGTCGGCGCGCCGCCCCTCACGTACGTCGGCGAAGCGCCCGTGGAGCTCGCGCAGCGCGTCCGTCACGGCCTCGGACGCGCTCACCTCGCATCCACCTCCGGAAGGACAAAGGGACAATTCGCCCATACTAAAATCAAAAGGTATGAATTGACTCGTTGAATGACCGCTCCGCGCCAAGGAGCGGCCCTGAGCACCGCGGACCCCGAACCCTCCGGGAGGGAACGATGGATACGGACGCCCTGACGCCCGGCCTGCTGCAGGAACTCCGCGCGACCAGGCCCTATCCGGCTCTGTCGCTGACGATGCCGACCCACCGACGCGCGCCGGACAACGCCCAGGACGCCGTACGCCTGCGGAACCTCGTGGCCGAGGCCGGCAACCGGCTGGACGCCGACTCCCGGGTCACCCACGAGGCCAGGGCCGCGGTGAAGGCGCAACTCGACCGCGCGGTGGCCGAGGTGGACCAGCGCCGCGCCCTGGAGTCCCTCGTCGTCTTCGCCGGAACCGACGAGTACCAGATCTGGCAGCTGCCGCGCACCGCACCCGAACGAGTGGTGCTGAGCGACAGCTATCTGACCCGCAACCTGGTCGCGGCGAAGGCCGGAGCGCAGCTCTTCCGGGTGCTCAGCGTTTCCGCCGAACACGCGGCACTCTGGTCGGGCACGAACGAGGTGCTGCGCGCGGAGGAGCGGCACGGATTCCCGCTGAGCCCTCCGCACGAGAACTTCGACCCGGAGCGCCAGGCCAGGAGCGGCGGCGCTCCGAGCATCTACTCCAACGAGGACACCCGCAGCTTCTTCCGCACCGTTGACGGCAAGCTGCGCGCCGTACTGGCCGCGGACCCCCGGCCACTGTTCCTGGTCGGACTGCCTCAGGCGCTCTCCCTGCTCGAGGACGTCGGGGAGAGCGCGAAGTCTGCCGCCTGCAAGGTTCCGAAGGGAACGACCGCGGAAACCACCGCGCCCGAGCTGGCCGATGAACTGAAGGCCGCGCTGGACGACTGGCACGCGCAGACGGACACCGCTGCCCGGCGCAGGCTCGACACCGCCCGGGGCGCCAAGTCCTTCACGAGCGGCCTCGACGAGGTCTGGACAGCCGCCAGGGAGGGCCGCGTGGCTTTCGTCGCGGTCGAGGAGCACTTCCAGCGGACGGTCAGGGTCACCGACAACCACCTGCAGCCCGTGGACCCGGCGGACGTCGCGCCGGGCGACGGCGGGATCCGCGAGGACATCGTGGACGAGCTCATCGAGACCGTTCTGGACAACGGCGGCGAGGTGGCGTTCGTCGCCGACGACTCCCTCGCGGACCACGGCCGGCTCGCGGCGGTCCTGCGCTTTTGACGAAGCGGGGGGGGGGCGCCCCTCCCCCCGTCGAGGCCAGATCGGAAGAGCGGGGGGTAG